>JAGQQQ010000293.1 GCA_020426125.1 Planctomycetaceae bacterium | reverse complement strand
CGTCAGAATGTTTTGCAGAAAAACGGTTCACAGAGCAAGGTCACTCGAATCCGCCCAGCCAGAAAGGAATCAACCGACGAGTTCTCTTGTGTCCAGACCGGGTCTCTCACACTCCCCCACAACGACACCGCCGTTCAAATGGCGAACATTCGTGCATCGACTGGATCGCCAGCACATGGGGTCAACTCACGATCCCGGAAGCTGGACGTGTCGAGACATGTTGACGAAGGGTTCTCTCCAACCCGGAGACTTCATCCAGTACCCGTTGGGGCATCCAAAGTTCGAAATACGGCGAACGATGAGGCGTGATCGGATAACTCAAAAAGAGCCCGTGGCCGGTCTCTTCCCATTGCCCTTCTTCATCGAACTTTTCCCAGGTCAGTGTCTTCCGACTGGGGAAACCAGTCCCATTGACCTGAGTCCGCAGGGAAATCCCCAAGTCGTCGATCTCAACAAGATAGTGAACAAAAGATCGACCAAGAAACCAACGAAAGAGGAACAGAAAGGGCAGGTCGTTCCAGCTGGATAAGACAAAGTAGGCGACGCATCCGGAAGAGAAAAGTGTGAACCACGTCCAACCGAAGCTCTGATAGGCCAACCATCCTTGCCATGCGAACACGCCTCCGATTAGCAAATTGCCGACACGACGAGTGATGAAAACACCAGGTTGACGCTTCCTGAAAAAAAGGAACATTTCGAGAAAATCATTCGCCGTTAAGTCGTAGTCGACTTCAAACTTTGAGAAAGTCTCAGTCATCTCTTCAACTCCGCAGGATCTTTCTTGCGCCCAAAATACGGAGCCCGATCGTAGAGGTCCGTCTCCCCTTTTGCTCGCGGATCGTCGGTGTTGCGCATCCAAGTCTTGACTCGTTCCCGGAGCGAAGCCAGCGTCTCTTCGTACTTGGGATCATTCGCCACGTTGCGGGCTTGATCGGGATCAATACGAAGGTCGTAAAGCTCTTCTTGAGGACGCTTGTCGAAGCCGAGGTCATAGAACCGTTGGAGGGTATCCGGTAAGGGCTCGGCGGTGAGCAGGTCTTTGGTCCGGGACCAGTCGACGTCACCATACGGCCCAACGGCCCAATACAACTCCGGATCCCCAGACGGCCAGCGTTCGGGATGGAGGTTCCAGACATACAAAAAGTTCTCCGTGCGGATGCATCGGCACGGATACGTCAGATCGCCGCGACGAACATTCGCGTGCCGTTCCTTCTCCAAAAAGACGTGGTCCCGCGCCCGGTCCGAGGCTCCTCGCAACAACGAGACAAAGGACGTGCCCGTCATCTCCGCCGGAGTTTCCAACCCTGCGAGTTCGAGAAACGTGGGAGCAACGTCTTCGAAGCTGAGAAACTCTTCGACGACATGTCCGGGCTTGGTCACTCCTGGCCAGAGGATCGCCATCGGCACGCGAGTTCCCCAGTCGTAACAATGGGCCAATCCGCGCGGGAGTTGCCAGCCATTGTCGCCGACAATCATCACCAGCGTGTTCTCCGCGAGTCCCGCCTGCTCTAAAAGGTCAAGGTGTTCAGCGCATTGTTGGTCAAACGCCTGGACTTCCAGGTAATAGCGAGCAATGTCTTCTCGGACGTCCGGATGGTCCGGCAGATGGTCGGGGATGCGAATCTTGTCCTGGGAGATCTGATCCAGCTTCTCTTCGTTGACGGTCCAGGGGGCATGCGGTTCCCGGCTACTGAACCAGAAGCAGAATGGCCCCTTGTCCTCGCCTCGTTGTGCGAGAAACTCCGCAAACGATTTGAACTTTTCCCCGGCCGGATTTTGGGAGCGTCCGCTTTCCTCGATCGATCCGGGAGCCCAGCCTTTCCCGGAGAAGCCGCATCGGTAGCCGGCTTTTGCGAGGTGGTCCGTGTACACGGGAAACTTCGCTGGGAAGACACCCCAGAGGTTGGCTCCCCCTTCCAGCCGGTGGGCCGCTTGTCCGCTCAAAAAGACGGCCCGAGCCGGCGCACAGGAGGGGACGGAACAGAACGCATGCTGAAACAACACTCCTTCGCGGGCAATCCGGTCAAACGTGGGAGTCTTGACGATGGCCTTCTCATAGACCGAAGCATGCGGCCAGGCCCAATTGTCGGCCATCAAGATGAGAATGTTCGTCTCAGCGCGAGCAAAGGCGGGAAGGAGAGTCAGCAAGATCGCCGCGAGAAATAATCGCATGATGTTCCCTGAGTCGATTGTGGAGTCACCGTTGTGAGTGAGAATTCTCGACGCGATATTCTCTGACATTTGACAGGGAAAGTCATCCAGACCGAGGAAATCCCCTCCCCTCTTCCCTGCTCGGATAAAAAATGAATGGTACTCGCAGGTGGACATCGACCGTGCCATTAACCGTGTTCGTAGAGGTCGATCGGCGCCGTTCCCGTCTCGCTTTCCCATTCGTTGAGAGAATCGTCTGATGTCCTCCGCCAGCCGGGGAACATGGCAAATGCCATCAAGGAGAAATAGATGGCAAATATGGTCAAGGTGATGGGGAGTTCACGTGGGGCGAATGGTCCGGCGGCAACGGGAATGACGTGGGAGAGGATCAACAGACAGTCGATCAATCCCAGCAGGAGAATCCCCAAGATAAAGCATGGGAATTGGAAAAGCCGGAGCCAGGGCCGACACTGGTTGTCACTGATCGTCGCGGCGCCGACCCGGAAACGGATTAGCAATAACGGCGGTGGCAGAAAGACGGCAAGAAGGTGAATCGCTTCCGGATTCCCAGGAAACGCCAGTCTAACGACCATGGGGACAGTCCACACGAAACAAGGGAGCAGACCGTCCCACGCGATCAGACGCAGGCCCCAAATCGCCAGAGGGGATCGTCTCGACATCACCGAATTTGCTTCGCCTGTTCCTTAATGAAGTCCCGACTCGACTTCGGAGGTTCCTCGGCCTTGAGGACGACCAGCCCAAGCGGAGGCAGGGTGAGCGTGACACTATCCTCGCGACCGTGCATTGGAACCTTCTTGGAAGGCATTCCGCCGGCGTTTCCGACATCGGTGCCACCATACATCCAGGCGTCGCTATTGAACAATTCTTTGTAGAACCCTTCCTCAGGAACCCCGACAACGTAGCCTTCCCGGGGGACGGGGGTCATGTTCATCACGACGACCAACTTCTCCTTTCCGTCCTTCGAAAACCGGCCAAAGGCATACACGCTGTTGACCGAATCGTCGGCCTGAATCCAGGCGAAGCCATCAGGGGTGTGGTCCCGTTCGTGAAGAGCGGGATGGTTCTGAATCAGATGATTCAAGTCTTTCACGAACCGCTTCATCCCCGCATGCTTGTCGATCGACTCCAAGGCCCAGTCGAGCTGGCTATCGTGATTCCATTCCGTCCATTGGCCGATTTCGCCTCCCATGAACAACAGACTCTTCCCGGGAAGGGTCCCTTGATACCCGAGCAGAAGTCTGAGGTTTGCAAACTTTTGCCAATGGTCACCCGGCATTTGGGACAGCAGGGAGCATTTGCCATGCACGACTTCATCGTGTGACAACGGCAGCACAAAGTTTTCGGTAAATCCATACAACGATCGGAAGGACAATTCATGCTGATGATGCCGACGGTGGACCGGCTCGCGACGGAGATACTTGAGCGTATCGTTCATCCAGCCCATGTCCCATTTCATCGTGAACCCGAGGCCGCCATCGTACACGGGACGGGAAACGCCTGGCCACGCGGTCGATTCCTCCGCGATCGAGAGCACGCCGGGAAACTCGCCATGGAGCATGACGTTGAGGTCTTTGAGGAACTGGATCGCTTCCAGGTTTTCGCGGCCCCCGAACTGATTGGGAACCCATTCCCCCTGTTTTCGGGAGTAATCGAGATACAGCATCGACGCGACGGCATCCACGCGAATGCCGTCGACATGGTATTTGTTGCACCAGAAGTGGGCGCTTGAGAGCAGGAAGTTGCGGACCTCGTGGCGTCCGTAGTTAAAGATGTTGGTGTTCCAATCGGGGTGGAATCCCTGTCGCGGGTCGGCGTGTTCGTAAAGGGCGGTGCCGTCGAAATTGGCGAGGCCATGCCGATCTGTCGGAAAATGGCCGGGAACCCAGTCGATGAGCACGCCTAGGCCCGCCTGATGGCACTTGTCGACGAATTCCATGAACTCGTGCGGGTTGCCGTAGCGACTGGTCGGAGCGAAGTAGCCAGTTGACTGATATCCCCAGGAGCCGTCAAACGGGTATTCCGTAATCGGCATCAGCTGGAGATGGGTAAACCCGAGATCGACACAGTAGTTGATGAGCAGCTCTGACAACTCGGTGTAGGTGTGGTACTTGCGGCCTCCCCAAGGACGTTTCCAGGATCCGAGATGGACCTCGTAAATCTGGACGGGTTTCTCGTACCAGTTCGTTTCGCCCCGGCGAGTCATCCAGTCGCCGTCGTTCCAGTGATACCCTTCGATGTCAAAGACGATGGATGCCGTTCGCGGCGGGAGTTCCGCGTAGAACCCATAGGGGTCGGCCTTTTCAACGACCTCACCGTTTGGGAACCGAATGCTGTACTTATAAGCGTGGCCGACCTCAAGATAGGGAACGACGCCTGTCCAGACTCCCTCGTTGCTGGAGTTGAGGTAGAACTCCCCGTGTTTCCAGTGGTTTCGATCGCAGACGATACAGACTTCTTTCGCATTGGGCGCCCAGACCGCGAATCGAATTCCGACAACAGCATCCCCCTCGATCACAGGGTGGGCTCCGAGCCATTCATATGCGTTACAGTTCATTCCACTCCTCATCGTTGTCCGATGGTTTGCCAGTTTTTGACCGGTGAGCGCGGGACGAGAGCCGGGCTGCTGCGAAACAGTCCCCCCAAAGACGTCAGTGGTCAAATTCATCCGTGACACGCGATTGTTGCCTGCTGAATGAAGGCACTTGTGTGTGAGTGCCCATGATAACAACTTTCCCCGGGAAGCCACGGTTATTGGCCGGATGTGGGAAATCCGTCTACGATGCGACTCGACAATCCGAAAAGATCCCCTGACCCATTGAGTCGAATTGATGGTTGAGAGCCGTTCGCTGACACAGGCCCAGATCCAAGAGTTCATCCCACATCGAGATCCGTTTTTATGGATCGATGAAGTCGTGGAGTTGACTGAGACGCGTATCCACGCGAGGAAAAAGGTTTCGGAAGACTTGGATGTGTTCCGTGGACACTATCCTCATTTCCCGGTCCTTCCGGGCGTCCTGCAATGCGAGGCCGCATTTCAGGCGGGGGCAATTCTGATTGCTCAGCAGATGCCAACGGGATCCGATCAGGTCCCTGTCGTGACGCGGCTGAACAATGTCCAGTTCCGCAAAATGGTCCGCCCTGGTGACACGCTCGACCTCGAAGTCGAACTCACGGAGAAGGTCTCGAATGCCTTCTTTCTGAAGGGCAAAGTCTCCGTCAACGGGAAAGTCACCGTCCGCCTGGAGTTTGCCTGTTCCGCCGCGAGTATGGACGATGGATGAGGGAAAATCCGAAATTCGAATCTCGAAATTCGAAACAAATTCGAAATCAGAAGTACGAAACGTCTGAGGAACTTGGCTGTTTCTGACATTCGAATTTGGTGCTTGTTTCGGATTTGCTCCTTCGGATTTCGGATTTTTCAGCAAATTCGTCTATGCCGCTGATCGCTGTCTCACGGCTTCATTCAGCAACCCATCCGCCGTACAGCGATGGAACTTGTCTTCATCCGGAACGGCCGCCTCGGAATAGAAATCGAGGCCGAAGTCGTTGAGCATCCGCAAGATCGTGCGAACTTCTTCGGAAGATCGCTCGCTTTTCCACTTCGAAAGCCGATGCTGAGCGTTCTTGTAGGTGCGGTTCTGAGCACTCAACCGGCTTTCCTTCGCGAAGGCTTCACTTAGCGAAGCGGGCGGTTCGACCCCCCAGCGATTGAGAATTTCGACCATCGCCGCCGATCCCCCGAGGACCACAGACTCATACGTGACAAGTTGAGCCGGCAGAGGGCGTGGCATCTTGAAGAGCACCGCATTTTCGAGACACCATCGGGCGGTCAACTGCTCCAGAGGAGTCGCGAGTCCCTCGATATAACGAGTGAGTTCCGTCGACGTCCTCACCAACTCCGACTGAAGAAGGATTTGCCGGGTCCCTTCGAGATCCCACTTGAGATTCAAAACGGACGAAATCACCGCACAGGGGTGCCGCACCAGTACCAGCGGCGGGGGAATCTCAAACGTACTCGCCAACCAGCCGATGAGTCCATTCGCGTGGATAAACTTCACGACCAACCGCTCCGGTCGGAGGCACTGTGAAGGAGAGTTGATGAAAGCCGTGTACCAGTGCCAGTGTCGTCCAGAGAGAACATTGCGGAAATACTCTTCTCCTTCCGGCCAGTCGGCATCGGCGGGGCGATAGGTCAATTTGTGAAGACCGGCACTGCGGGCCTGTTCGATCACATCGACATGGCACGGTTCAAACACCGTCACCGCTCCGGGGATCGAGGCGATGGTCTCCTGGACCCAAGTCGTTCCGCTCCGGTTCGATCCGGCGATCACGAGAGTCTGACGGGGATCAATCCCCCGGCAGGTTTGATTGAGCAGAAGGGGGTTCACCCAGCGGCGAACGCGATTGCTTAAGGACCGTCGGGCTCTTGTAAGAATTGCAGACATCGCCGGGTTTTCACGAATTCAACGGGTACGGATTTCCACGTCGGCGAAGGCTATCGGAAGATCGAATTTCGAGACAAGATGATTTTTGGGGACGCCACGGGACGCTCTTCGGAATCAGAAGAGATCGACGGCCCCAGAGGGGTGCGGCGAAACAACTGTTTGTGCACCATTCAAATCGGTCTTTGCGAAATCGGAGTTCGGCGCTAAAATTCGGGGCCCCTTAAACATTTCCTCCGGTCTTTCGACCCATGAACTGGCGATTTCCCCCGACTTTGGTGCTCCTGCTCGCGGTAGCCTGCTCATTCAGCAGCGGCTGCGTCAGTCGACGGATGACGGTCCGTTCCGACCCGCCTGGTGCGCTCGTGGAAGTGGATGGCAAACGGATCGGTGTCACCCCCGTCGCCATGGACTTCACATACTACGGCACTCGCGAGATCACCCTTTCCAAGCCAGGTTACGAAACGCTGTCGATCTATCAGCCCGTTCGTGCACCGCTGTATCAAAAGTTTCCGCTCGACTTTTTCTCGAACCATTTCCTCCCCTATCATGTGACGGACCGGCACGACTTTACCTACAAACTCGCCCGACAGGCACGTCCGATCGATGAAGAGTCCAATCTTATTCAGCGGGGACGCAACTTCCGCTCCCAAGCTCAAGTGGGGTCGGCACCCTAATTCAGCGACGCAGGCAGTTTGGTTCCTATGGGGACTGCTCCTGCTCGGCAAGTTTTCTTGTCTCGATGGAGCGCCGCCTGTGGCCGCGAAAGAACCGTTTGTAGTCATCGCCCATCGGGGCGCGTCAGGCTATCTGCCCGAGCATACGCTGGAGGCCAAAGCCCTCGCCTACGGGATGGGAGCCGACTACCTCGAACAGGATGTCGTGCTCACGCGAGACAATGTTCCCGTCGTGCTGCATGACATCCATCTGGATACCATCAGCGACGTGGCGACGAAGTTCCCCGAGCGGGCTCGCGACAATGGTCGGTACTACGCGATCGACTTTGACCTCGCGGAGATCCGTCAACTGACGGCCTCTGAGCGGTTTCATCAGAAGACAGGCAAGCCAGTCTATCCTGGTCGGTTTCCCATCCGCACTGGGGCATTTCACATCCCGACGCTCGCGGAGGAGATTGAGTTCATCCAGGGACTCAACAAGAGCACGGGACGCACCGTCGGCATTTATCCCGAACTCAAACAACCCGCGTTTCACCATAACGAAGGGAAGGATATCAGCACGGCTGTCCTGAAAGTCCTGGCGGACCACGGCTACCGATCCAAGGCGGATGCGTGTTACCTCCAATGTTTTGATGCGAAGGAGAACCGCCGCATTCGTGAGGAACTCGGCTGCCAACTCAAGATGGTCCAACTCCTGAACAAGGAAGACTGGCTCACCGCCGCCGACTCGGCCGCTCGGGAACGGCAACTCCAAAAACTCGCGGAGTTTGCCGACGCGATCGGACCGAATTTGTCGGTCTTGTTCAAACGGAACGACGCCGGCCAGATCGTCCCCACCGATGTCACGGAACTCGCCCATCGACATGGTCTCGCCCTGCATCCCTGGACGCTCAGGGCCGATGATGTGGTCCAGCCATTTGAGTCGTTCGAGCAGATGCACGACGCAGTTTTGACTGCCGGGATCGACGGGGCCTTTAGCGACTTCCCCGATCAGACATTGCGGCTCATGGGGCGGGCCATTCGAGAATAGTCAATTCATGCAGTGCGGTGGCTCGGCATTGCCCCCGGGGGAGCAGAAGCCGTGAGTCTCCCCAACCGTTCGATCACTTGCCAGGTCTTCATCGCCGATGTTCAAAGAAAGCGGCGACAAGTCGCCGCACTCCCAAGGGAGCGGACTTTCGTTCAGTCGCGGGGTTGAGTGATTTCGTTGAATACCCAGAAAGCCGACAAGTCCGATGCTTGGAATTGTTCCCGGTGGGCAATCTTGGCCGGCGTTCTGGTGACACTTGGGACGGCCGCCCTGTTTCTGACCTATTATCAATTGCGATTTGGGCTCAATTTTCCCCCTTCCGCGACCGGTGATGAACCGCAATACGATTCGCTGGGCTGGGAATTGGCCCATGGACGCGGTTATCAGATCGACACGGGCGACACCACGTTTCGACAGCCCTACGATGCCGCGGCTCGCCGGAATCCGCTCTATAATCTCGGACGACCCGTCCACGGGCCGATCACATTTCGGCCTCCTGCATTCCCCGTCGCAATTGCCGGCACGAATCTCCTCTTGGGACGTCAATTCTGGGCCATTCGATTGGGGAATGCGCTGAGCATGGCCTTTGTTCTCGGGACGCTGATTGCCATCTTCTTATGCGAAGAGAAATGGGGCGCCGGCCTCGCGGCGATTCCTCTGTTTGTCGCTCTCGACACGCGGACCCGATTCTTCGGACGCACCATTCTGACTGAGCCGCTTGCCGCATTACTCGTCGCCGCGTTGTGCGTCGCCCTAGCCTTACTCATACATGAAAGGACTCGCTGGCGCCTCGTCCTCTCGGCGTTGGTGACCGGACTCCTGATCCTGACACGGACGGTTTTTATCGTCTGGCTCCCTGGACTGACGTTGCTCCTCTTCTGGAGCGGACGGCGAACTCGGAAATCCAAGAAAATCAGCACCGCCCTTGGGGAGTCCATCGCCTGGGCGTCTCTGGTTCTGGCCATCCTAAGTCCCTGGGCGATTCGCAACTGCCTGGTTCTGGGCGAGTTTTCTCCCTTGGGGACGCAAGGCGCCTCGCAATTGTCGGCGGCGTTCGGCGACGCCGCCTGGGAGAACAATGGCCTCTGGACGAACCTCGAGGCGGACGGTTTCTTTGCAGACCAGCTCTCACCAGACATGTCGCTTCTGGAACGAGAGAAAATCACCGCCGAAATCAGCAAAGCCCGGGCCATCGACTGGGTCCGGACGCACCCGATCAAAGCCGCGATGCTCGTGCCGATGAAGATGTTTCAGGAACTCCGACCAAGAACCGTCTCGGAAGGGGTTTTGCTCTTGCTTGCCGTTGTTGGAATTGGGGCTGCGTGGAGGAGCCTTATCGGCAAGGTGGGAGCGGCTCTGTGGATTCTGAATCTGTTGGCAATCGGGCTGACTTGGTCCGTCGAAGGGCGGTTTCTCGTCCCGATGCTTTTTGTCCAGCACTACTACGCGGCGCATGGTACCATCTCGCTGCTGAGAGCGATCGGCCTCTCACGCAAAGGGAAACCAGTTACGCTTCCACAATCACCGCACTCGCTTGTCCCAGCCGAGTGAAGTTGACGTTCAGGAACCGCTGATTGCCCGCGGCGCGTGCCACACCGGTCACGACATCAATTCCAAGGTCCGATTCGACTTCCTCGCAGTTGAGTGTCTTGGGGATTTGCCCTTCTTTGAGGGAAAGCAACGACCCAATCAGTTCAAAGAACCCGGTCGCGGCCCCGGCGTTTCCAAAATGTCCTTTGAGTCCCGTGACGGGAACTCCCTTTTCTCCGAGCAGTTCACGATAGGCCGCCGCTTCTAAACGGTCGGCTTTCTCAGTACCCAGGCCATGGGCATTGATATGGCCCAGTTCCGCAGTCGTCATCCCCGCTCGACGCAGCGCCGATCCTACCGCATTTAGGATGGCCTGTTTCTGATCGGGCTGCTGCTCTTCGTTGAGGACGCACGAGGAGCCACCGGAAAGAAATCGGCCATAAATTCTCGCGCCGCGTGCCTTGGCATGTTCCTCTTCCTCAAGCATCAGGCAAGCGGCCCCTTCGCCGACGACTTGCCCTGTCCGGTGAACATCGAAAGGCCGACAACTCGCTTCCGGATGGGCTTCGTCATACCCGAGTGGGTCAAATAGTTTCGCGTGGATCGCCCGAACCGGATGAAGTCGCGTCCCGGTCCCGCCGACCAGCATCATGTCGGCCGCGCCCCGTTCGAGGATGTTCAGCGCCTCCGTCATCACCACGCCCGGGGACGCTTCGTCCAGGGTGACAGAGTTATTCGGCCCGCGAGAATCGGTAAAAATGGCAATATGGCACGCGGGCATGTTTGGGAGATACTTCAACATCCAGAGCGGCTCCATTTTGCTGAGCCCGTCGCCTCCCCACTTCTCGAAGGCGAAATCCCCAGAATCTGTGCTCGCGGCCCGGCAGGCGTCCATCATCCCCTCGGGATCGAAGAACATCAGATTCGCGCCGTACTCAACGCCGAGCCTCGCGTGGTTGATCGCTTCCAGGTCAATGCCCGAATCCGTAAGCGCCTGGAGGGCCGCCGCCGCTCCGAGTTGTATCTCACGGCACATCATCTTCAGACTTTTGCGCTGGTCCTTGCCGGAGAGGTACTCTTTCTTGACCGACTTCTCATCGAAGCCCAGCACTTCTCCGCCAATCCCGCCAGGTGTCGCGGTGTTATGGTAATACTGGGTGGGTCGAACTCCCGACATCCCACCAAGAAGATTCTTGCGGAATTCGTCCACGCCAATGCCGATCGGGGAAAAGATTCCAATCCCCGTGATGACAATCCGCCGCTGACTCTGCTGTTCGCTCATTCTGCTTCAACAAGTTGACCGAGAACGAAGGTTTTCCCCACTCGTGGCGGATCCCCACCAACGGCGTTCAACCCGTTCCCTGAAATCTGGTGCGTCGTCCGGACACAGTCTCCGCCCGTTCTTCAAGGCGACGCGTGATGAACAATCCATTCTGACGATCGAAGGGACTTTCTGCAAAGTCAGAATCTGTGCTGAGTAACAATCAGCGGGGAAGCTTCGGTCCGTTGTCTGCGGCAATCCCCCCAACTTAACGCACACCCAGACCGGGAGATAGGCGGATTAAGCGGACTCACTGCCATCTCGCAAGCGGGGATCGGTCGCCTCCTGGAGACCTTCGCCGATCAAATTGTACGATAACACCGCAGAAAACACGGCCATCCCGGGAAAGAAAATCAGCCACCATGCATTGTGGTTGCTGCGGCCCTCATCCAACAGTTTGCCCCAACTCGGGGAAGACGGATCGCCTCCAACCCCCAGAAAACTGAGACCACTTTCGAGTAGGATTGCGGAGGCGATGCCAAATGTGATCGGGACCAGCACGGGAGCCAGCGAGTTCGGGAGGATATGACGAAAAATGATGCGAAACTGGCCGACCCCCAACACTCGAGCGGCGGCCACGAAGTCGGACTTTTTGAGTTTGAGAAACTCCGCTCGCGTGAGCCGGGCGATCCCCGTCCAGCCGGTGAGGCCGATGATGACCATCAGATGCCAGATCGTGGTCTTATCCACCACGGCCAACAGGGCCAGAATCAGCACCAGCGTCGGCAGACAAAGGATCAATTCGATGATCCGACTGATGATGGTGTCGATCCAGCCTCCGAAGTACCCAGCGAAAGCCCCCAGCGTAATCCCAACGATGCCCGCGATCCCCATCGAAACGAAGCCGACCAAAAGGGCGGTTCGAGTCGCGTGAACCATCTGGGCGAAGACGTCGATCCCTCCAGAGGTTGTGCCGAACAGGTTTTGCCAACTCGGCTGCTGTCCTTCTCCAAACGAAGCGGGGTTGCCAGGATTGTCCGGCCATTCGTCCGCTTTGATGCGACGTTTGGGATCCTGGTAGATCAAAGGCCAGATCGCCCAACTGTCGGGGTCCCGTTCCTGGAGGCGGTAATACTGTTTGGCAAAGCCGTCTTTCACGAAGATGGGGTTTTCCCATTTCGGGCTGAAATAGCCCATCGCTGGGAAGTAAACGTTCCCCTGGTACTTCGTGACAATCGGCTTCGTTCCCACAATGAACGGAGATCCCATCGCCACCAGCGAGAGAAACACCACGTAATACACCGCGAGCATGGCCAGCTTCTTGCGTTTGAAGATGTTCCATGTCTCTTTCCAGAATCCCGGCGATTTCGGGACGCGGATCGGTTGCGGAGTTTGGTCGGGCTCAAGTTGGCGTGTCATGTCTGGTCCCCTATCCTTGGTCTTCCAGACGAATTCTCGGATCCGCCACGGCGTACAGAATGTCCGCGAGCAACTGCCCGAGCAACGTCAAGATGGAGAACATCAACACGAGTGCCATGATTGTGGGATAATCCCGGCGGTTGATCGATTCAAAGAACAGATTTCCCATCCCCGGCCAGTTGAAGATCCGTTCAATGATAATGGCCCCGGACAGCAGGCTGGGAAGCAACAGACCGATTTGAGTGACAAAGGGAATCAGGGTATTGCGGAAACCATGAACGAAGAAAACTTGAAACGGCCCCAGCCCCTTCGCACGGGCGGTCCGAATGTAGTCCTGCCGGATCACCTCGTTCATGTTCGCTTTGATAAACCGGCTGTAATACGCCAAGGATCCGTAGGTGTAGCAGATCATCGGCAGCAAGGCATGCTGGAGGATATCCCAGGCCTGCTCGGCGGTTGACAGCGAGTCGAAATTGTCACTCTTCATGCCGAGCAACGGGAGCCATCCCCACCGGACCGCCAGCCAGAGTTGCAAAAACAGTGCGGCTACGAAACTGGGGAACGAATAAAGGACATAGAGCAGCGTGCTGAAGAACCGCTCGTCCATCCTCCCTGAGTTGGCGGTGGCATACAGGCCAAAGGGAATCGAGAACAGATAAGTGAGTAGCAGTGAACTGATTGAGAGCAACAGGGTGGGACCCATCCGTTCGTAGACAATCGTCGCCACCGGGCGACTCGTATCTCCAAAGGACCGTCCCAAGTCCCCCCGCAACGCATTTCCCACCCAGACGACGTACGACTCATACCAGGGCCGATCGAGTCCGTAGGTCTTGAGTAGCATCTGCCGGTCCGCTTCGCTGAGATCCTTACTGGGATCGAGCGAAGCCGCCTGCACGGTCAGCGGACTCCCCGGGATATTCCGGATGAGTCCGTAGACCAGAAACGTCACCAGCAGCAACGTCAGAACCGCTTGTCCAAATCGGCGGACCAGATAACTGAGCATGGGGACGGGGAGAAGTAGGAGTCAGGGGGCGGGGATCAGGGGGCCGGGGAT
>JAGQQQ010000292.1 GCA_020426125.1 Planctomycetaceae bacterium | reverse complement strand
ATTCCGCGAGACCAGAGTGCCCGTTCAACAATCCGCTCCGCGAGCGTGCCATCTCCAATCGTACCGGCGTCATAGAGCAATGTCTGCCCGCTCGGCAATTCAATGATTGTGGCGAGTCCATGTCCCACGGACAAAAACGAACAGCGAAACAGTTCATCCCGAGAAACAAAGAACGCACTGACGAGGCCGATGGCCATCCACGTGAGCAGGAGATGGAATCCCCACCGAACCTGCGGACGCAGTCCCCACATCAACCACAATCCCAACAGGCACGCGTAATATCCCATTTGCCACCAGGTCGGGATCTCGGCCAGAAACAAATGCCCCCCCGGAGACAGTTCGCCCCAGCGGACCACCGCGAGAAACAGCGACAATGCTCCGTCGAAAACCGGCCCGACGACCGAGGCGAACGGGGGAAAAATCACTCCCATGAACAGGAGCAGATACCCAAGCCCCAGCACGACGGTGGTAAAAGGGATCAACAGCACGTTCAGTAACATCCCCACCGGGGCCGCGACATGAAACGTGGATATTGTTAATGGAGCCGTCACTGTCCAGATGCATGTCGTCACGAGCAGCATGCGCCCGATGACTCGGAGTCCACTCAGGAGGAGATCGACGAATGGGGATCGCTCGGGGGTCAACGGGTCGGGTTCGACATAGACGTTTGAAGGGGGCCACGCTTTCGTTGCCCAGAGAATCGCCCCCACAGCGAGAAAGGAGAGTTGAGCCCCAAGATCGAACAGGTCACTTGGATGCCACACCAGCAGAATCAGCCCCGTCGCGGAGAGGAGATTGATGCCGTCGAGCGACCTTCCTCGGACGCTGCCGATCAGCGCAATCGCCGCCAGCATTGTCGCGCGATAGACGGGGGGACGATGGTTGGTCAATAGGGCGTAGAGAATGACCACGGAAATGAGGATCAGAGCCGAGGTCTTGGGGGCGAGCCCCAGTCCCCGGCACAGCACGGCCACCATCCCCACCAGGATCGCGACGTGCAATCCCGAGATGGCCAAGAGATGCATGGTCCCACTTTTGACAAAACGGTCGCGGAGTTCGTCCGTCATCAAGGTTCGATCCCCAATCAAAACGGACAATGCCACGGCGCGATTCTCTGAGTTGAGATGTTTGGCGAGTTGCCGGTGGGCAGCCTCCCGGATCCCTTCCCGCCAACGCAGAAACGACCACCAGGCCCCTCGTTGCATCGCCAGAAATCGGACCGCCTGCGGATGCTCGACTCGCAAAAATCCACTCCAGCCGCGACTTCTTAGAATGTCCTGAAAATCCACTTCGCCGGGATTTCTGGGAGGACTCGGTTTCGTCAACCGACCAAAGATCTCGACTTGGTCTCCGACTCCAACATGAACAAGATGTCCATCGACCGTCAGCCAGAGCGTTCCCGAGACTTGCACCCACTCCGATCCTTGTTCGATCTCGTCACAGCGAAATTCGCAGGTCGAGCGGTCGAGTTCCATCCAGGCCGGGATGCGAGGGCCATACTTGGCTTCGCGAATCTCAACTGACTCCGCTAACACTCCGCGAATCCTCACCGGGAGGCCGTCTTCCTGGCAATACGCGGCGATGTCATTTGCTGGGAGGATGGACCAGTGCAGATGATGCCAGAGACCGGCTGCCACCGCGACGCTGAGCAGGCTGGAAAAAATGGAAATGCGATTGAGCCGCGCCCACGGAAGTCGCGTTCCAAACGTAACGACGAGGAGGAATGCCGTAGAGGCCAGCCAGAATTGGAGGGAAAGGTCGAAGTGTCTGTCGAGACACAGCCCCATCGCGAAAGCAACAAACGCCAGCACCGCCGGACGCCGTACTGAGACCGCTCGCCGAATCACGGGATCGGAATTCGGTTTCTGATTCGATTGTTGACCCGCTTCAGACACTGGGGAAATCCGCTGAGTGATTTCATTTCTTGACTCGTCCCATGATAAAGACCAACGTTTCTTCCGACCAGAATTCCCACAAAGAGATGCTCCCGTTGATACCGCTTCTTGTCTTTCACTGACTGTCCACCACATGCCGGAATCGATTAGCCTTCCAGAAAATGGAACGGATCATTGCCGAGCGGATGGAGCCTTCCATCGCTCCGCGATCCCTTGCCTCGGAATTACAAACTCCCAAAGGAAACCTATGTCACGGCTGATTACGCTTTTCACGATCGGTTGTTTGCTGCTCCCAGGCTGCGCGAAGGACCCGGAACCCGGTCCGACGGCCGACCAAGCTCCCCCAGCAGCATCACCGGCCCCAATTGAGACGGGCTCAGCAGAAATGGGCTCGACAGAAGCGACTCCGGAAAATCCCGGTCCAGAGTCCCCCGCTCCTCAAACTTCTCCAGAACCTGCGGACACTCCATCGACTGCGGCCAAGGAGAACATGAAGGCTCCGAAGGCGGATTCCCCTGGCAGTGAGCCCGCGGAAAAAAGCCCAGCACCGGCTGCTGCCAAAGTTGCTGCCGACGCCGTTGCCAAAGGAAGTGAGATGGCGGACGTCCCGTCGGATTCCCTGGCGATGTATATCGGCGAAGACGCGATCGCGGCGGCTGTCCTGACTCCCGAGAGTTTTCTCAAAAATGCCGTTGTGAAGCAGATCTGGGACAACTTGCTGCAAATGGAAGGGTCCGAATTGGCTCGAAACATGGAAAGCATGGAACGCAATACCGGCATCCGCCCCGAAGATGTGAAACGCGTGCTGTTCGTGGCCAGCCAGGAAGATGTGCCCAACATCACGATGTTTCTTCCGGGGGCCCAGCCTCAAATGGTTCGCAGCCAACCGACGTTCATCTTTGAGTTCGTCACTCCCGTCGCCGCCCAGGCGCTCTATGACTCCGCCCCAGGGGGGGACAACGTCGACTACAGTGGGCGGACAGGAAAAGTCATCAATAATGGGGAAACGGCGGTCGTCCTCGATGATGAAACCCGAGTTGTCATTGGACAACCTCACCGCGTGGAAAAATTGTGGACGATTGAGATGCCGAATTCCTTGACTGCGCACCTCGACTTCTCCGGGAAATCCCATGCTTCTGGAACGGTCGACATCGAGTCGCTGAAGCCGGCTTTGGCGAAGATGCCCTTTCCCAACCCGGCGATGGCTGTCGTCATGGGTTACGTGCAACAACTGACCGACGTGAGTCTCAAGGCATCCGTCGACCAACCGGTCTTCTTGTCGGCGGAGATTGGCACCGTGGGAGAAGACTCCGCGAACGCAATGCAGGAGATGTTGGCGGGATTCGTACAGATGGGATCCCAGCGATTCGCGGAAGCATCCGCCCAAGCGTCAAAGACGGATCCCGCACAGTCACTGGTGCCGATGGTCCAGGGACTGATTGACAGCACGAAAGTCGCAACTGACAAGACCGCCATCCATCTGACGGTCCCGCTCCCGACTGACTTTGACAAGCTGCCTGAGCTCCTGAAACCGGCTTTGCAACAAGCTCGCTCCGCGGCGATGACCGCTGGGGAGAAGAACAACCTCAAGCAGATCGCGCTTGCGTTCCACAATTATCACGATTCCTACGGTCGCCTCCCCGCGATGGACTCCCGGGGACTTCCCAACGAGGAAGAAAGAGGAGAAGGACTCAGCTGGCGGGTGCACTTGCTGCCGTTTCTCGGCGAGCAAGCGCTGTACGATCAATTTCACCTGGATGAACGTTGGGACAGCGAACACAACCTGACGCTGGTTTCACAGATCCCCGGATTCTATGCGAATGGCGAGAAAGAGGGGACAACGACCTATCACGTTGTCACGGGAGAGGGAATGCCGTTCCAACCTGGGGAAGACGGGCCACGCTTCCGAGACATCACCGATGGCACCAGCAACACCATTTTGACGGTCCAGGGAGGCCCCGACACCGCGACGATCTGGACGCAGCCTGGCGGACTCAAAATCGATCCCGAAGACCCAATTGCGGCGCTGGGAAAGATTGGGGAGACCTTTCTGATCGGACTGATGGACGGTTCGGTGCGTCAGCTCTCGAAGAAAACCGACTCACTCACTCTGATGTACCTCTTTCAACATCAGGACGGTAATGCAGTCAACGAATTCTGATTCGACTGCCGATTCGCGACGCACTTGAAGTGCGTCGCGAAACAATCAGAAGTTGAGTCGAATTACTCAAACGGCAGCGCCTTCAAGAACTCGACGAGATCATTGATCTCGCTTTCCGAGAGATGGCTCGTGACGCCGTGTTTGTTGTCGGGGTTGAACTGCGTGAGCATGGCCTCCAGCGTGGGGGCCATGCCATGGTGCAGGTACGGGGCTGAGCGGTAGACGCCGAGCAGTGTCGGCGTGTCGAACTCTGGGCCAATCTTCTCACTGGGATCCTCCGCGATGGTCCCAACATCATGCATTTGGCGGTCCGTATAAAACGGCCCCGAATGGCAGCTGGCGCATTTCGTTTTCTCGGAGAAGAAGAGAGCCTTCCCTCGCTGCGCTGCGTCGGAAAGTCCTGTCTTGGCAAATGGACTGGGGCGAAACGCATGAGAGTTTGTGTAGGCGGCCAAGGCATCCAGCATCTCGGATCGTCCGCCGTTCTTGTCGCCGAGGGAATCGGAAACCGGGCCACGGATCAGCCCGCGGCCCCCCATCAATGGGGATCGGATCGTATGCTCAAAGTCCTGAACTTCGTCCCGGTCGGCTGACCAATGGATCGGATGCGTCTCTTTCAGCCCGAACAATGGCTGCGTGTTTCGAAGCCCTTCCGGCTGTTGCCAGGTGCGGCCATCGGGATCGCCATCGGGGTGGCAGCTGGAACAGGATATCCA
The DNA here is from genome assembly GCA_020426125.1 of Planctomycetaceae bacterium. Taxonomy (GTDB): domain Bacteria; phylum Planctomycetota; class Planctomycetia; order Planctomycetales; family Planctomycetaceae; genus HKST-UBA70. The sequence goes on along the minus strand of JAGQQQ010000292.1, from coordinate 1,236 downwards.
ACGGCGGCTCGTCATCGGCGGATTGGCCGTGTAGAAGAGCTTCTTTCCCAGCAACACATCGTTGGGAAGCGGACACTCTGTGACCTGAACGGACCAGCTCAGCTTCAGAGAATCGGCGTCGTAAGCATCGACCCGAAAGTCCAAGGCGTTGTAAATGAAGAAGGTTTCTCCATCGGGAGAGACGCGAACGGCACGCGGATTGGAGCCGGTCCGCAGCAGAGACTGATACTCCAGTTCTCGATAATTGTCATCCAGAACGTCGCAGACAAACATGTCGTCCGTTCCGCCAAAGATCGCATAGAGCGTTTGACCATCGGGAGAGACCGCGACTTCCCAGGGGTTCGCGACAACGTAGGTTCCCCGGAGGGAATCCATCTGCACCCGCTTACGACGTTTGCCTTCGCCAGCATCGGTGTCGATCACCGAAACATACGGAAAGATCGACCCGGAACCATGCGTCACCGTTGTCAGCGATCGCTGATGGGGGACATACGCTTTGGCTCGTGATGGGTGGATCGTGATTTGCCGAGCAAGGTTGTCCTGCGCTGAGCCTGACCATTCGTCGACGACCTGGAAGGAATCAACGTCCAGAGCTTTCACGACTCCGGTGTAGTATTCCGTGACAAAGAGTTGGTTGTTCGCCACGGCCAGTCCCCGCACAAACTGGCCTGCTTCGGTCGTACGTGTGACTTTTCTCGAACTTGGATCAATTTCGATGACCTGTCCCGGAAACTCCAGCGTCGCCCAGAGACGCTTGCCATCGGGGGAAGAGACGAGTCCATAGGGCTCGTCAAAGACTTGCGTGGTTCCGGTGATTTCCCCAGATTGACCATCCAGAAAGTGGATCACGTCATCGCCATACACGGCGACCGCGAGTTGATGCGTCTCACCTAGAAAAGTGACCCCTTCGGGATCGTGTCCGACTTCGACTTCGTGGACCTTCTGGCGATCCTTGAGATCGATGATCGTGACCGTCCCGCTATCTCGATTGGAACAGGCCAGGAGTGTGCCGTCGGCGGAGATGTCCATCAGGCTATTGGAAGTTCCCGCCTGTGAGGGAGAGCCCTGGATCAAGAAGAGAAGTGCCAGCATCGAAAAGATGGCGATGGAAACAGTCCGTTGAAGAGATTTCGGAGATTCAGAAAGCAACATGGAATACCGGCTCCGTTCGTCCGTGGGGCGTTTTCTGGAGTTCGTGAACAAATGCGGAATTTTTGGAGTGCGGCGACTCGTCGC
>JAGQQQ010000291.1 GCA_020426125.1 Planctomycetaceae bacterium | reverse complement strand
CCAGGAGATCTCCAAGAAGGCCAAACAGGAGACCCGGCAAGAGACCGCTTCGGCGGGAAGCGACAATTCCTGGCTGACTTCGGCCGGGATGCAAAAGGCCATGAAAGGGGTCGTTAATGGTCTGAACGAAACACTCAAGAACCGGAAGGAGCAACCTCGCGATTCTTCCACTCCCAAACGCTCCGCCGATCGTTCAACTCCGAAACCGTCCGCTGCTCGCAAAGCCATTCGCGAAGCATTTTCCCCGTTGAGAAATGTTGCCAAGTCCGCCAACGATTGGGTGATGAAACCACCCCAGCGGTCTTCGAGTGGGCCATCGAGGCCATCCTTCGAAGCTCCCAGCCTCTCTGGAGTCGATTGGCAAAACGGTCTCGGGCTGGTCGCGATCGGAGTGTTGATTGGTGTCTGCCTGTTATTCCTCGCACGCCGGTTTCTGAATCATCGTCAGCAGTTGGAACAGGAACAAACGGCGCTGAAACAGATGGCGTTTCAATTGCGGACACGCGAGGATGTGGTGCGGGCCTACCATCTGATCACGTCGCGTTGGCCCTCCAGCGTGGCGAAGTGGTGGCCTCATCAACTAGCGACGCCGGCGATGGCATCGGCCGTCCCGGATCGGCGGGAACCCCTCGCTGTTCTGACGGAGTTGTACGAACAAGCCCGGTACCTTCCCCCCGACGCGGAACTGACCGACGCGCAAATTGAATCCGCCCGGAATGCCATTCAACAGTGTCTCGCCCTGTGATTGTCGGAGTCTTGGGACAAATGCGAACTTCGACGTTCCCAGTCTTGATCGTTGTCGGCGCGTTGCTTCTCTGCGGAGCAAACCCAGGGGCGATGGCTCAGTCTCGCACGGCACCGAACCAACAATTGACCGACGAGGAATGGTGGTTTGGCTTCCATCTGGTTGAGATGCTCTTCAAGCAAAAGGGACTGATCCCCCTTTCCGACGCCGGACGGGCTCGCTCCTCTCCTCCTGAAGAAACCGTCCTCATCATCCTCGGTCGGACGGAAAACCAGTCTTTCTTCAACATCAGTCGCTTCGTTCGGGACGGCGGGGCCGTTCTCGTCGCAACCGACCGGACCTCTTCGCTGGGGGACATGGGATTCCTCCAGCGCGGCCCGCTGATTGCACTTTCGAATGAAGCGGCCTACCTCGGCTTCCCCGATTGTCCGCGAATCACGGATCTGGAGAAGGAACATCCTCTGATGCGTGGCGTCAACGAGTTGATCGTCAACCGCTCTGGGCGGATCAGCCGCTTGTCGGGGTCTCGCATCGACTGGTCGGTCTTGGCCCGCTGTCCCGAGTCGCCCGATCCAAACTCCATCGGTGCTCCGGTCGTCGGGGCAGGGGAGTCGCGCGATGGCCCCGGAAAGATCGCCGTTCTGTCCGACCATTCTCTGCTGACCAACGGCATGCTCTGGCATGGCGACAACGCCATCTTTGCGATCAATCTTGTCGAATGGCTCGCCGCATCGGGACGAAAGAAATTCCTCTTCTTGACCGATGGGCAAGTCGGGTCGGGACCATTGCCCCCGCCAGAATTGCCCGAAGAGTTGCCGCCGCTGCCAGACGAGATCCCCGAACTGACGCGAGAAGAGATGCTGATGTTCGCGAACAAGATGATCACGGGCATGGAAGACGAAGACATCTTCAACCAACTGGCCACCAGCCGGTTGCCGTTTCTCAGTGACAGCGTCTATTGGCGAAGCGTACTCCTGTTGTTGGCACTCGTGGCAGCCCTGTTTTTGATTTACCGGTTGATGAACAGCCACGCTCCCGTCGCGAGGCCGCTCCCCGAACGGGGCATGCCGACCGTCACCGACCTTAAAAATCAGCAGCGGATCGACAACAACGCCTATGAACTCGCCGCTCGGCAACTCGCGGAGGACTTCCTCGCGAAGCTCACCGGAGCCGCCGATCCCAGGACCCGGCCCTGGTCCATTCGTTCCCGGGACGTTGAGATTCACTCCAACTTCTTTCTAAGATCATCCATCCGAGCGGACCTGTCCTGGGTTCTGCAGATCGCGAACAGCGACCGCCAGAAGTTCACGAAATCGGAAGTTCGCGTCTTGCTCAAAGCGATCCGTCGCCTCGACCGATTGCATCAACAGGGGCGGCTCCAGCACCCCGACATCATTTCCACGCCTTGAATTCCCACACATTGAGAAAGCAGAACACGTGCAACAGATGGACCAGGAGCAGTTGGCCCGTCGTGTGAGTGATGTCCGCGCCCGGACCCTGGAGCAGGTCAGCCGGGTCGTCGTGGGCATGGAACACGTCACTTCCCAAATGCTGATGGCGCTCTTCGCCGGAGGGCATGTCCTCCTCGAAGGGGTCCCCGGCACCGCCAAAACCACACTTTGCCGGACATTCTCCCAAGTGCTCGGGATCGACTATCAGCGGATCCAGTTCACGCCCGACC
>JAGQQQ010000290.1 GCA_020426125.1 Planctomycetaceae bacterium | reverse complement strand
GGGTCGATGATTCGCGGCACACCATCGCGTGGCGGTTTCCTCGTTACCAGAATGAAATCAAAAACGGAGCCCAGCTGATCGTCCGTCCCGGCCAGATGGCAGTCTTCGTCCATCGGGGAGAACTCGCGGATGCCTTTGGACCGGGCCATTATGATCTGAAAACCGACAACCTGCCGATCCTCAGCACGCTGGCGGGTTGGAAATATGGGTTCAACAGCCCGTTTAAGGCCGAGGTCTACTTCGTCAACACCCGGCAGATTCCCGACCTGAAGTGGGGAACCCCCAATCCGATCATGATGCGGGACGCCGATTTCGGCCCCGTGCGGCTCCGTGCCTTTGGAACGTACGCTTTGAAAGCAGTCGAGCCCAAGGCATTGTTGCGAGAATTGATCGGCACCGACTCCAGCTTTGAGTCGGAAGAGATTGCCGTTTTGCTCCGATCGATCATCAACTCAGCGTTCGCGGATCTCGTCGGCGAGTCGAAGATCAGCGCGTTGGACCTCGCCGCCAATTACAAGGAGTTGTCGGAGGACCTTCGCAAGATGGTCGTAGAACGGGTCGACGACGAATACGGCCTCGACATTCCCCAACTCTACATCGTGAATGTCTCTCTCCCGGAAGAAGTGGAAAAGGCGATGGACACCCGGACCAGCATGGGGGTCATCGGCGACATGAACAAGTACCAGCAGTTCCAGATGGGGAAAGCGATGGTCTCCGCGGCGGAAAATCCGGCCGGGGGAGGAGCGGCCGAGGGAATGGGCCTGGGCATGGGGTTTGCCATGGCCAACCGGATGGCTCAGCAAGCTCCCATGGCCATGGGAGGAGCCCCGGCACCAAGTGGCGTTCCGATGATGCCTCCCCCGCCGCCACAGGAAGTTTGGCATATTGCTTTAGGGGGACAGAGCCAAGGCCCATATGACACTAACCAGATCCTACTTGGTATCCAAGGGGGAAAGATCACACCCCAAACATTGATCTGGAGCCCGATCCTCGGACAATGGACGCAAGCCGGCCAGGTCGGCCACTTTGCTGGGGCCTTTCAGCCTGCAAATGCCACACCGCCTCCACCGCCCCCAGTTCAATAACCGATGGTCAAAGACAACAACCAAGCCTCGGCCGGAATTGTCCTGTGCGGCGGACGTAGCAGCCGTATGGGGCAACCGAAGCATCAGCTTCGGCTAGGGAGCCAGACGGTTTTGGAACGAATCATTGAGACGGTCGGCGCTGTGACCGGACAGGTTTTCGTTGTCGGATCTCCCAGCCAGGATCTCCCCTCGTTGCCGGACGGCACGCGATGGATCCGTGATGAAGAAGCGCATTACGGGCCGCTCTCGGGCCTTCGCTCGGGATTACGGGCCGTTCCCGGGGAAACCGCGGCCGTGTACCTCACTGGCTGCGATACTCCGCTGTTGAAACCGGCCGTGGTGACGCGAATCATGTCCGCTCTCACCGAGGATGTGGACGTCGCGGTAGTTCGCCAGCAGGGATTTCTTCATCCGCTGGCAGCCGTTTATCGTGTCTCATTGCTTCCGCAAGTGGAGCGATTCCTTGATCAGGGAGAACTCCGTCCGCGTCGCTTGATCGAGGCTTCCCGATTCCGAGTGATTGACGCCGAGTCTTTACGCGATATCGATGCCGACCTGGAGTCGCTTCGAAACATGAACACGCAGGAAGAATATGACTCGATCCGGGAAATTGTGAAACACCGCGAGAATCGCTAACGTTCTATTCGTCCCCAGCTTCGTGACTGGGAATATACCGATTCGCCAGTTCGGCGTAGTCCTCACGCACCGGACTGAAAACATCCAAGACTGTTGCCGGTCCTCCGACAGCGACCGCCCGATGCGGAATATTCGCGGGAATGAGATAGAGTTCTCCCGGTTCAACGGTCCGGGTCTCGTCTCCAATGGTCAGCTCCATTCGCCCTTTCAGCAGGATTCCTCCCTGCTCATGAGGATGATGATGCAACGGAATCTCCGCCCCCTCGTCCATCTCGAGATAGGAGAGCATGAGCTGCTGCTCGTGAGGGGTCCGCATCCGACACCCCGGGACCGGCGAGACAACCGGGTAGTCTTCAAGATTAATAAACGGCATGCCGCTTCCCTTCTCTCCAAAGAGCAAAACGAAGCTGACGCAACGCGCTGTACACAACGCGCTGTACACAACCCAGGGGCGTCAGTTGACCTCAGACTGATATAACCTCGCGATGTCGGTCTCGTGCACGGTAATCGTCCGGATAAAACCGGTATGCGTGCGGTCATAGGCGATTTCCGAAGCCAATTCCGGTCGGGCGTGGATCGCTTTCGCAATCACCGATTTTTCTTCGGCGGTCAGTTCATGAAGATCACTGCCCCACTTCGTCTCTGTCTCAACGACAAGGGACTCCACTCGAGGGTCGTACTTTGTATGATCGGCCATGATGGGGAACCGTGAAAGATGAAACAAAGAACTGGGATCACACCGATCCCACGAATCGCCTGGAAAACACTGACAACAAACATTGGAGTCAGGAGATGGAGTTTAACTGGGGTGGCGGCCCCTGTCGAACGACCCGACTTCGTCGGACCTTAGTGGATTTCATCGGAAGACAACGCCTCTGGAAAACGGCGTTGAGGATGGGGCACCACCCGATTTTCGACGGCCCATTCGTTCCAGAGTCTCGACAGTTCCTTTACCAGCTTCGGCTCCTGCTCCGCCAGATTATTCCACTCTGTCCGATCAGAATGAAGGTTGTACAGTTCCCAGGCGGATTTGGCCCCCTTGGCGACCAGTTTCCAATCTCCCCGTCGAACGGCACGATTTCCCTCATGCTCCCAAAAGAGTGTGGGAGTCTTGCGTTCCTGACCGCGAAGAACGGGAACCAGACTGGTTCCGGCGAGCGGAGAGGCGGGCGATTCCACCTCGTCGACCCCCGCAAGATCAAGACAGGTCGGCAACAAGTCAATGACGTGGCCGATCTCCGAGGTGATCTTCCCGGCAAGGTGATCCGGGATTCCACCGGGCCAATGGACGATCAAAGGAGTGGCGATTCCTCCCTCATGCACATAATGCTTGTATTCCCGGAACGGCGTATTCGAGACATTGGCCCACGCTTTGCCGTAGCGGACATGGGAGTCCACGTCCCCATCGATCCCTTGGCCGTTACTGGTGACATAAGTCCCCCCTTCGGCACATCCGCCGTTGTCCGAGAGGAACAGGATGACGGTGTTCTCAAGTTGTCCCCGTTCTCGAAGAGCATCGACCAATCGCCCGATGCTTTGGTCCATACGCTCGACGACAGCCGCATAAATCGCCATTCCTAGGGATTGTCGCTGGGAGTTTTTCAACTTGTCCCAGGCCCGGTTTCCTCGATCCTCAGCGGACAGCTTCCAACTTTCTGAGACCAGTCCCATCTCAATCTGCCGCTGATGCCGAGCGAGGCGATGGGCTTGCCAACCGGATTGATAAGTCTCTCGATAGCGATCGATATCGTCCTGGGGAGCCTGCAACGGCCAATGGGGAGCGATATGGGCCAGATACAGGAAAAACGGTCGTTCCTGCCCAATCGCCTCGTCGAGAAATCGAATCCCGTAGTCCGTGAACTCGTCCGTGACATAAAAGTCATCTGGCGGTTGGCGATCCACGGAGTACAGAATCTCGTTGTTCAACACGATGTCTCGTCCCGGCTTCGTACGAAAGTAGATCCCCCCCCCTTGCGGGATTCCAAAAAACCGATCGAATCCTCGCTGACAGGGCCACAATTCCGACCGTTCGGCTCCGACATGCCACTTCCCTGATATGGCGGTGAAGTAACCAGCTTGATGCAGACGCTTCGCGACCGTTAGCGAATCCGGGTTGAGACGTCCCCGATAGCCAGGAAACTCCTCCCCGGAATCGTTGGTCATATGTCCGATCCCCGCACGATGGGGATACTGTCCGGTCAGCAAAGACGCACGGGTCGGGCAGCAGCGACCCGTGTTATAGAACTGCGAAAACCGCAAACCACGTTCCGCCAGAGCATCGAGCGTCGGCGTGAGAATTTCGCTGCCGTAGCACCCAATATCGGACCAGCCCATATCATCGGCCATGATTAAAACGATATTGGGGCGTGAGGATTGTTCGGCGTTAACTG
>JAGQQQ010000289.1 GCA_020426125.1 Planctomycetaceae bacterium | reverse complement strand
AGAGCCGCTTGAGTTTGATTCGGGCGATGCTTGTCGCGAACTGCCAGTCAGTTTCGTTCTGGTGGTCGTTTCGGGCGGAGGACCATTTGTGGATTCGCTTGGCGGCCTCGTGTTGGCTGACAACGCGGTCGGCAAAGCACTACGGCAAACTCAGCGACATTACACCTGACCAGCACAAAGACCGCCACCCCTTGTACGGCGAACGACGCCAATGCGCCGGCCTCGGACGAAGGGTGAGGTGAACGGTTCCTTGGGGGCATCGGACGGTTGCCATGTTGGTGAAGCTGAACTCATTCGGCTTAAGAGTCGTCTGCAGCGTCGTCTCACGCATCTCGAATTGTTAATGCGCCGCTCAAATGCTGAGTCCGCCCGACGGCGAATCTCCAACGACAACTCCATGCCTGAGAACAAAAGAGCGAAAGTCTGAACTTCTGGCAACAAGTGGTCATCTGGGGGGATCACCAACAACCTGACTCTTTGCCCGTTTCACGTCTTCTCGCCGAGGTTGATCTCCGATGTTGCACAAAAGCAACACCCCGACAAATTCGGCGCTGCCAACGATGTTTCCGAAAAAGGACATGATGTGTGAAAGCAACATGTGGCGTTTGGTCATCACCCCACTTCATCGTGTGATGCAGAAAATCAACCGGTGTGGTTGGTTGAATGTCAGCTCGCAATTTGAGGGGTGTGGATTATGGCACGTGCCAGTCACAACAATTCGCAAGGCGATTCGAAGCCAAGAGCCGTGAGTTGGGCAGCCATTGCGCTTGCCATCGTGTTTCTGGGGGCATCCATTTGGGGGACGACTGGTGTGGCCGCCAGGAAAGTGCAAACCCCGCCAGGGCAAACAGATCCGAATGGAGAGGAGCCGGAGAATCCCGACGCTGTCGACCTGTCGAACTTGGGAGCACTGGACTCGATCCCCGTGCCGTTACCAGAGAATTTGAGCGACTTCGTCTCCAATCGGAGGACAGCAACCGCGCTGGGAAAGGCACTTTTTTGGGATATGCAGATTGGTGGCGATGGAAAAACAGCCTGCGCGACTTGCCATTTTCATGCAGGTGTCGACAGTCGAATAAAAAACACCGTGTCGCCACGAGGAGGGATTTTCCGTGGTGCAAATTATCAACTCACGGCGGCTGATTTTCCTTTTCATCGACTGGCGGATCCGAACCGCAAGAAAGGGAGTGACAATCCTGTTCTGTTTGACACGAGTGAAGTCGTTGGTTCGCAGGGGGTCATTAAGAAAGACTTTGTCGACATTACTCCGGGAAGCCCTTATGACATCGGGATTACGGTTCCTGACGCGACCTTCCAAATTGATGGGACGAACGCCCGACAGGTCACGGGGCGAAATGCCCCCAGCGTGATTAACGCCGTTTACAATGACCGAAATTTCTGGGATGGCCGGGCGAATCGCTTCTTCAACGGTGTGAATCCGTTCGGGGACATGGACCCGGGAGCAAAGATCTGGGTGGTTGGCCGCATGCCCCAAAACAACCGCAACAAGACCAAGGCCCTTCCCGCGAATGGTCAGGATCTCTCCTTTCGCCAAGAATCGATCCTACTCGACAATGCATCGCTCGCATCGCAGGCGGTTGGTCCTCCGAACAACGAAGTCGAGATGAGCTGGAACGACCGGATGTTTCCCGAACTCGGGCGAAAAATGTTGAGTCTGCGACCGCTGGAATTGCAGCAGATTCATGCGAATGACAGCGTTCTTGGAGCATATGCCAGTTCTGGCGGGCGGGGATTTGCCACGGGGTACGACTATGCCCGCTTGATTCGCGAGTCGTTTCACGATTCCTTCTGGTCTGCTGAAGAAATCACTCCGGATGGATTTACCCAAATGGAAGCGAACTTCTCGCTATTCTGGGGGTTGTCAATCATGTTGTACGAATCAACTCTCATCTCTGATGACTCGCCATTTGATCGATTCGTCAAGGGTGACACAACGGCAATGAGTTCCGAAGCGATTGAAGGTCTCAAGATTTTCACGAACGATGGGAAGTGTGTGAATTGCCATTCAGGCCCCGAATTTACTTCGGCGACCGTGAGTCAGCTTCGCGGCGTGCTGAGTTCTCCGGATGAGCCCATGGTCGAGTTCATGGCCATGCAGGCCGGACCGAATGCGTTCTACGATGCCGGGTTTTATAACATCGGGGTCCGCCCGACGCAGGAAGACCTTGGAGTTGGTGGCGGACATCCGACCCTCGGGCCGTGGTCTTTGAGTCGTCGGATTCAACAGGGACAGTCTCCGGATCTCAATGGTCGGAATATCTCAATTGGCCCCAATGATCGGATCGCTGTCGATGGAGCCTTCAAAACTCCGGGGCTCAGAAATATTGAGCTTACCGGTCCTTACATGCATAACGGGGGAATGCGAACCCTGGAAGAAGTCGTTCTCTTCTATGCCCGGGGAGCCGACTTTTTTCATGAGAATATTGACGACCTCGATCCGGACGTCAACGGCATCAACAGCGTGCTGGGTGATCCGGAGCGAGTCCAGGCTTTGGTGGAATTCCTGAAAGCGTTGACCGATGAACGAGTGCGATACCGCCAGTCTCCTTTTGATCATCCAGAATTGGTCATTCCGAACGGGCATTCCGGTGTCGTTGCCGGGGTTGCCCTGGATGACGATATCGTGATCGACGCAGTCGGAGCAGAAGGAGGATCACCTCTCCAGTCTTTCGAGGAGATGATTCCATAGTGTGGTAGTGAACTGAAGGGGATCCCCGCTGCCCGAGAAACCTATTCGCCTCGGGTCGCGGGGATTCTTTCATTCACCGGGGCTGTTTCAAGAAACCATCAAGCAGTCATATCCCGCGAGATCCCGTCGACTGTTGCTGTCGGATCTTCAGTTCGGATACGTCGCGTCAGAAGGCAAACGCATGTTGTGTCCGGTCACTCGCCCCACAAAGAATGCGCAACAGAACCGTTTTATCTCCAATCACTGTCGTAAATCGAAAATTGGAGTTTGACAAACAAAGGAATGTTCATTGGGACTCGTTCGCGCGTCTCAAGAGTTCGGATCCTCTGGAGATCGATGCGGGGATGTCGAGGATGACACTCAGAGAAGCCCTGGTACAACGAAAATTCATGACGACCGACCAAGCAGACGAGCTTGAACGGACTGGGGAGAGCGTTCAGTCGGCCGTCAGCAGGGGCTGGCTTCGGGAGCAAGACTATCTGCAAACAGCGGCTGACGTTTTTGGACTTCGTTTTCTTGATCTCTCAGACTTAGATATCCCTGGGGACTTGATTCGACTGTTTCCAAGCCAGGACCTTTTTCGGCATCAACTCCTTCCAATCGCCCGGGATGGCGACTTTGTGATTGTGGCCTCGTCTGATCCGTTTGCTCACGAAAACATCAACAACCTCTCCGCGACGTCTGGCGAGCTTCTCGATCCAGTGCTGGCGTGCCGGGAACAGATTAGCCGATGCCTCCATGAGCACCTGGGCGTTGGAGGGGGGACCATTCAACAGCTTGTCGCCCAAGGAGGCGGCATTGCCGAAGAGGGGGACAATGATGAGATCGACGAGGAATCACAGACTTCCAGTGTGATCAAACTCGTCAACGAGTTACTCATCGAAGCCATCTCACAACGCGCTAGCGATATTCATTTGGAACCGGACGAAGGGGGGCTGTCAATTCGATATCGCGTTGACGGGCTTCTCCGTGTTCAACCTGCCCCCCCCGAGATTCACCGTTTCCGAAATGCGATTGTGAGCCGCCTGAAAATTATGGCCAAACTGAATATCGCGGAGAAGCGGCTTCCGCAAGATGGGCGCATCAACGTCACCGTTGCCGGGCGAGAAATTGATGTCCGCGTCTCGATCATCCCGATGCTGCATGGCGAAGGGGTCGTCATGCGGTTGCTCGACAAATCCCAAGCGAAGTTTGACCTTGCCGCTCTCGAATTTCCTCCCGGGATCTCTGCCAAATGGAACGCTCTGATCCGCCGACCGCATGGAATGATCCTCGTCACCGGTCCTACGGGAAGTGGAAAAACGACAACACTCTATAGCTCGCTCTCCGCCATTCGGGATCCCAGGACCAAGATCGTGACTATCGAGGATCCCGTGGAGTATCAGATAAAAGGGATCAGTCAAATCCAGGTCCAAAGTAAGATCGGTCTGAACTTTGCGGCTGGCCTGCGATCGATTCTCCGGCACGATCCAGACGTCATCCTGCTCGGCGAGATTCGTGATGCGGAGACCGCGACGAATGCGATTCAGGCGGCCATGACGGGGCACCTTGTGTTAAGCACTCTGCACACGAACGATGCTAGTGGAGCCTATACACGCCTGACGGACATCGGAGTCGATCCGTTTCTCGTTGCAAGTACGGTCGAGGGGGTTCTGGCTCAGCGACTTGTCCGACGCCTCTGTCCAGACTGCTGCGTGGAGTATATTGCCGAATCTGACGCTGTCCCGAGTGACTTCGATGTATCCCCAGGAACACTGCTAAAACGAGCCGTCGGGTGTAAGACCTGCTCAGGGATTGGCTATCGCGGGCGGATCCCAATCTTCGAATTGCTGCAAACGGATCGAACCGTTCAAAGGCTCTGTTCCGAGTCTGCTCCTGCGAGTGACATTCGCCGACACGGACTACGTGTCGGAATGACGACACTCCGACAGTCTGGTTGGCAGAGAGTCCTGGCTGGCACGACGACCGTCGATGAAGTGATTCGCTGCTGTACTTCGGATGATCACGATGAAAGTGACTCGACCAGTCGCCGTGTCACCGCCCCTGACACCAATGTTGACGACGAAAAGTTATCGATCTCACTGGGAGGCGACTCGCACTTCGGCCTTCCATAAAGAAAAGTGATTCGGAACAGGAAAAGGATGCACCTCACTGCCGTTGACAGAACCTTTCTCAATTCGCCTTTGTATGCCTAGTTTTCAATATCTCGCACGTGATCTTGCTGGACGCCAGGTGGTCGGGACGCTGTCGGAAGCGAACCGAAGCGAGGCCCTCACTGTGCTCGTGCGCCAATCGCTCGTTCCCGTGGAATTGACGCAGGTCGGCGAACGTGCGAGTTTTTCGAGAGGCGTTTCGGCAGCGGATCGCGCCGCGATGTTCTCCTTGTTGGCGGATCTTTTGGACTCTGGCGTCCCGTTGATCCGCTCTCTTGAAGTCCTCATTGAACAGACTTCTCACAGTCGCCTTCGAGAGACGCTGGGCAGCATTCGAGAGCAAGTGGTGGATGGAACTTCACTCGCGGACGCGATGCGATCGCACCGTACGGTCTTCAATGATCTTTCGATCAGCATGGTCCGCGCAGGAGAGGAAGGGGGATTTTTGGAAGACTCCCTCAAACGGATTGCTGCCTTTACAGAAAAGCAAGAGGCCATGAGGAGTCGGGTCCTCGGCGCCCTTGCCTATCCGGCCTTTTTATTGGTGGTAGGAATACTCGTTCTAGTCGGAATGATGATGTTTTTCGTTCCCAGATTCGCTCCCCTGTTTGAGCGGCTTCGTGACGAGAACGCTTTGCCGTTTGCGACTGTCATGCTGCTAAGTCTCAGTTCCTGGATGAGAGCCTACGGGATACTGATTGGCATCGCGTCTCTCGGATGCGGCGTCTTCCTGTATCAATTTCTTCAGACGGATTCTGGACGAGCGACCTGGGACCGAACGAAGCTATCGCTCGGGCCCCTGGGATCGATTTTTCGAAACTTGGCAATCGCTCGATTTTCTCGGGCACTGGGAACTCTGCTGGCCAACGGGGTTCCCCTCGTGAAATCTCTGAACATCGCCCGGGAAGCCACGGCCAATTCCGTCTTGAGCAAGGCGATCGAAGAAGTGACGGAAAATGTTCAGTCGGGGAAGTCCCTTGTCGCCCCCCTCGCGTCCAGTGGTCAATTTCCCAAAGAAGTGTTGGAGATGATCCATGTGGGGGAACAATCCAATCGATTGGAAACGTTACTGGTCGATATCGCGGACAAGATCGAAGCCCGGACCGAGCGCAAACTCGATGTTCTTGTGAAACTGATCGAACCCTCACTGATGCTGGTGATGGCACTGTTGATCGGGTTTCTCATCGTCGCATTGCTTTTGCCGGTCTTCGAAAGTTCTGGAAATCTCGGATAGCGAAGGAGCAAATAGTATGACATCCCATCCCCCGACCCGAAGACACGTCACATCACGCTTGTCTCCCAGGCGAGCATTTACGTTGATTGAAGTTCTGTTGGTGCTGGCCATTCTTGGAGCCATTATGTCGATGGTCGTTCCCAAGATGCTGGGGCGTCAGATCCATGCCAACATTGATACGACGCGGGTGAGTATTCGTGGCGTCGAGCAAGCGCTGCGCCTGTATGCCCTCGACCATGGAGGTTCGTATCCTCAGGGGCGCGAAGGACTCGACTTATTGATTTCCCCTCCGAATGCTCAGGATCGGCGGTGGAAAGGCCCCTATCTCGAACGGGAACCGTTGGATGCCTGGGGGAATCCGATCAGCTACGAGTTCCCCGGTCGAAAGAACCAGGGAGGCTTCGACATTGTCTCGTCCGGACCGGATCAGGTCACGGGAACCGAGGATGACATCGGAAACTGGGACATCTAACGGCAATTGCTGGCAACCCCC
>JAGQQQ010000288.1 GCA_020426125.1 Planctomycetaceae bacterium | reverse complement strand
TCGGTCGTAGGCCTGTTTTTGGGAACGGTGCTATGCTCGGTTGTGGGGATCTGGAGCGGGGTCGAACTGAGGCAACACGGCTTGCTGCAGTTGCCGGCGACTGCCGGGAAGAACGCGGTTCTCGATCCCCCTTCGCCGAAAATCACTTCGGTGAAGGACCGACTCCCTTTGATTCGTGAACCGGTCCCCCCAAGCTCTCCCGAGACCATTGACTACGGTCTTTACGAAGCCGCGACATCGGTTTCGACGCTCGCGGACCAGGCGGATGATCTGATTGCCGAGGCCAGCTACCTGGACGCGGTGCGGATCCTCAGGCGAGTCTGTTTGGAACCCGGGACACAAGAATTGTCCGATTCGGTGACCCCCCAATTGTTGCTTCGTTTGGCAGTCTGCCGCGAACGTCTCGGACGAAAGGAAGAAGCCATTCGGGATTACCAACAGCTGATGACGATGTCTGATGACCCGCGTCTTCGGCAAGCGGCAATTCTCGGTCAGTCCCGAATTCGCCTGGCAAACGGGGAAGCACAAATCGCAATCGAACATCTCTGCCGTGCCTTCCTCACAAGCGGACAGCTTCATGGGCGAATGAGTACCGGGCGGCTTGCTCATCTACTTGCATTTGCCATGGCTTCCCCCCAGTTCCCACAGAACCAGCCCGTCCCAGGACGGTTGACTGCCCAGGACGTCTTGGAACGTCCGTTCGTCCCATCCTTACCCGTTGTTCCGGAACGGATTCTGAAGGAGGTCGAGGAACCTTTGGATTTGCCGAGTTCGTTCCTTCCGCCCGCCAACGAAGGGATTGAACAGATCATCAACATCGGGATGGACCTTTCGGGGAGTTTCTGGAAGGTGAACACTCCCGAAACGCCGGTCTGGACGATGCTATCGGAAGTCGCGCAGCAACGAGGTTTGTCGATCACCGCATCCGAGGAACATCAAGACCGTTTGCGGCGGAAGATTCTTGAGGCTCATGTTGTCAGGCTCCCGCTGCCTGTCTTGCTGGATCTCTTTTTGACACCCGTTGGTCTGACCTGGTGTGTCGAAGGAGAGGCTCTTCAGGTCCTTCCGATGGTCGATGGCGGTTCCCTGAACGATCCCGCGACAGGAGCAAGGACGATGCGAATGTGTGAGTTGGCATTGTCCTTGGCGCCGCAACATGACGCGGCTTCCTGGACGATGATGGCCCAGGCCGCATTGCTTCTTCAGAGCGAGGATCCGAAGGAAATTGAAACGGCCATGCGAATGTTCGTCACCGTCGGAACACAATCCCATGATCCGTTTTTTCGTGCGTCGGCCAGTCTGAATCAGGCTTTGTGTCAACGTCGTCTCGCTCGGATGGCCAACGAGCCTGACGATGATTGGACCGCACTTTACCGAGCGGCCGACTTGGGAACCGGTGGTCATCCGGAGATTGTTGCCAACTCGCTCTTGGGGATCCGGTTTCTGGAAGCGGAGGAGCCAGCCCGGGCCGAACCGTTTTTGAGGAAAGCAGCCCAGCTTGCGGATGGACACGCAAGCGGCTCCGAATTCCGGACGCTGTGGGCGTCCGCACTGTACCTTCAAAACGAACCGTTGTTAGCGAATCAGATCCTGATGGACGATGCACAGTCCCCGTTGCCCAAGCCATTGGCTGCGGAGCGGGCCTTCCTGGCCAGCCTGATTCGGTACCATCAAACGGATTCTCCCTCGCAAAAGAAACGAGAGGCTGTCGCCCTCCTTTCGTCTTTACAGGGAGTGACCCTCGACGAGACAGCTGGATCGCATTGGTATCGGCTTGCCGTCGAGGCGTATCTCGAGCTTGGATTTTTCGAAGAGGCGAAACGGCTGATTGGTGAGGCCCGGAATCTGGGAGTCTCCCCGAGAATGGTCCTTTCCATGGAGTCCGCAGTCGATCGGGAAACAGGGATGAGAGCGCGACCAATCCTCGCTCCGAATTCGGACGATGAACAATCTCTCCGGAGCCTGCTCGAAAATCCGGATGTCTCGTTCTCCGAACGTCAACACGCCTTTGAAGCCTTGAGCGCATTGTACCAGCGGCGGGGTGACCACGACGCGACGGTCCGGCTCTTGTTGGAACGGTCCGGTGAACCCTTGCTTCCGGAGTGACAGGGGGCTCGTCGACTGTTGAGGGGTGTCTTGTTGTAGAAAGAACGAACAATGGTCGGGAACGGCAAACAGATACGGATGGATCAGATGAACCAATGGAATTTTCGAACGAACAATGGAAGGACATGGAGCGGCTTGTGCCGAAACACCATGCCCTACCTTCACGCCACATGGATCCTGTTTTTCCTGGCTCGGATCGGTCAGGCGGTGGAACCGGCGGACGGCCCGCCATCGTTGGTTCCCCTGTTGCCCTTGCCGGTAATGGAGAAAGATCGGCCGGGCTGGGAGACATTGGAGAGCGAGAAGGCGGCTCGGTTCAACCGCCTGAGAAGCCAACTGAATGACCTATCGGAGATGCTGCGTCCTCTGTCGGCGGCGCCGACCAGCGAACCAGACTCTGAAGACTCGCGAGTGTTCCCTCAGCCATTCCAAGGATTCGAGCCCCCTGCCGAGACTCGCGATCATCCGCAAGAATTCAAGCAGCTTGATGAAGAAAGCACGATGGAACCGGGCTCCTTCCCGGAATTGTTTGCTGATGGAACACCAGACCAAACGGACGGGGCAACTTCAATCCTTCGTGACTTGGATTCCTCGATCGAGTCGACATCGGATCTCGTAGCGGACCGCTACCGACTGTGCTCCAGCTTATTCGCCACCGGGGAGTATCAGCTTTGTCTCACGGTCATCGAGGAATTGAATCCGGTGGAACTAAAGGACTATCAGCGAATCTGGATTGAATACCTCAAGGCATGCTGCCTGCGCACGCTGGGTGACCAGGAATCCGCTCAACGGCATTATCGCTTGATTGTCGCGGATCCGAACGCTGGCTGGTTGGCGGGCCAGGCCCGCTGGTGGTTGGACCAGATGCGTCAACGGGAGAAACTCGAACAACAGGTCGCGGCGGTGAAAACGGCCGTCGATCAATGGGAACTGGAGGTTAACAATCTTGTCCCCTCACAAAGATGAACAGGCCCTGTCGGAGCTAAACGGACTTTATCGGCAAGCGATCCACGCGGTCACCGATGTGTCTTCGGCGGAGGAAATTTCCCCTGCCGCGGAAAACATGCGGCCTCTGATGGCGATGATTCAGTCCGCGGCGGCAGCGAGTCCTGAGTTTCAGAAACAGGTCCTCCGCATGAATCCCATGCTTCCCGGAGTCCAACGGGCTCTTCGGGAGCAAAAGGACTTGTTGAAACAACTGATCGAAGCGATTGACCGGATTCAAAAATTGGCTCAGGAAACCCACGTGCAGCTCGACCAGGAATGGGGAGACCAGGAACGTCGCAGTCGGATGCGGGCGGCCTATGGTCGTCAAACCGAGAGTTAGGAACGGGAAACGAGGAATCTCGGGGAGGAGTTTTAGGGAATCGTGCTGCCCCTTGTGCCGGCTCCCAATCCCTCCCGACCGCGTCAGTCAATCCTTTGCCGATTGTCGGCGCGAAGTCGCTTACGGACTGATGCAAAGGAAGACCATGGTTTACCAATCGCCACTCATGCAGCAGGTGCTGGAGCACGCCCGTCGTTATGCGCAGGCGTCTGCTCCCGTGCTCATTACCGGGGAAAGCGGAACGGGAAAGGAAGTCCTGGCCCGGTATGTCCATGAGCAGAGTCCCCGCAAGGACGCCCCGTATTTTCAGATCAATTGCGCCGCGCTCTCAGAGCAGTTGATCGAGAGTGAGTTGTTTGGACACGAAGCCGGAGCTTTTACAGGAGCGAGTCAAACTCGGGTGGGTCGCCTGGAAGGAGTCGGTTCGGGGACTCTCCTTCTGGACGAGTTAGGGGAACTTCCCCTCGTCGCACAGGCGAAATTGCTGCGTGTCCTGGAAGAACGGGAGTACCAGCGAGTCGGCAGCAACCAGACCCGCAATACGGAAGCCAGAATGATCGCCGCGACCAATCGCTGCTTGGAAGACGAGGTCGAGGCGGGGCGTTTTCGAGAGGATTTGTACCACCGGATTCACGTGCTTGCACTGGAACTGCCGCCGCTCCGAGAACACCGGGAAGACATCCCGGGGTTGGTGACCACCTTTCTCAGACTGTTTCAGCGGCACGGAGAAACGTCCGTTCGAAAGGTGTCCGCCCAGGCTATGAAACAGTTGTGTGATCACGACTGGCCAGGCAACATTCGCCAGCTCAAAAATGTCCTTCTCAAGAACTGCATCTTGACGACCGGCGAAGTGCTGGACCATGTCATTCTTCCTGCCTCACAGGTAATCGGCGAAGAGGATCTTTGCATTCCAAAAGAACTGTTGCGATTTACGCTGGAAGAGGTCGAACGTAGGTTGATTCTGGCCCAATTACAACGGCACAACGGCAACAAAACGGTCACTGCCGAAGTTCTCGGCGTCACCGCGAGAACACTCCGAAACAAAATGGACCGATACCGCAAACTCGGCTATGTTGCCTGACGAATCACATGTCAGGCTTGGATCAGTCCTTCGCGAATCGCCCACCGACAGAGTTGAACTCGATCTCGGATATTCAGTCGGCTCATGATGCGAAACTTATGGCTTTCGATCGCTTTGTCAGACAGTCTCAACTGATCCGCGATCTCCTTAACTCGCAATCCTTGTGCGAGATACGAAAGAACCTCCAGTTGACGGTCCGTCAGTTGAGCGAGTTGGTCGCGCGAATTGACGACCCAAGCTCTTGTTTCCGGATCACGACGAAATCTTGGAAGCAGGTGAGGGGATATCACGCATTGGCCCGTCGCAACCTGCGGGAGCGACTCCGCAAGTTCTTTCAAAGAATCTTCCATCGAGCAGAACCCAATGACACGATTCTTTTGAGCAAACTCCAACTGTGTATCCGACAGGCGATCGGCAAAGAGGGCAATCTGAGTTTGCTTAAGGCGGATGGGCAATTGAGCCGTCAACTGACGTGGCGATTCGATAAACAGCCGACCTTCAATTAACAGGACTTCACAGGCCGACTGTTCCAGGAATTCACATGCCTCAGAGAGACTCGTGGTTCGGCTCACAGCATTGAGAAAACCAAAACGCTGAAGAGAATGCGGGAGCGATTCCAGCAACACTCTGGAAGAGTGAACACAAGCCACTCGGACAACACTCGACATGTTTTTCAGAAGGGGCTCTGGGGATGAAGGCATGGAAAGCACCGATGTGGGAACAGTAGGAAAACCCAATGCTCCGCCCCTTTTAATCATCTGGATGCGGTTCGTGCCAGAGTCTATTGAAAGTTAGATAGTGGCTGATCTGGCCCAAATCTCAAATGATAGACAGTGCCTGGAAGAGCAATCTCTCAGGCTAGAGTGGAAACTTCTCCTTGTTTGACGATTAATCACTCAATTTCGCTGGAAACCACCTCACTAAAGAGGCTTTGACCTCAATGCGGTGCATGACGCAAAAATCGCCGAAGCAGAAACTTGGTGCTCCCCATGCCCAAAACAAGCTCACTGTACGGGGCTCTCCAGCCGATGCGTCGGAACTGGTCGTCCCGGGCGGAATCGCTGCGTCTGGCGGAACTCAAACTGAATCCCTTGTTCGGCAGCGATGTCCGTGACCGCTTGAGTGACAAACTGCTCCAACAACTCTGGATCGCAGGCCACACGAGCATTGACGATCACTTCGGCCTTCTCGATCTCACAGTGGGACGGCAGAGACAACTCCGCCTGAGTGTCACTGCTGATCAAATTGGCGACACCGAAGAACCCTTCCCAGAGTCCGATTGTCTTGAGGTGAGCCGGTTCGTAGCCTTCTGCTCGGAGCAAGTCCTGCAATCGAGTCACAACCGCCAGCAAGAACTGATCGAGAGCCTTGGGAGAGTCGGTCGAGATCGTCAGGCTACTGTTGAGCCAGCCAAGTTCCGCTTCACCATCGGCGTAGATGTCATAGTCGATGTCGAGAATCTTGCGTCCAAAGTCTCCGTCCTGCTGAAGAAACTCCTGCAATTCTTCGAACCCTTGTCCCGTCTTCGCGGAGACACGCAAGACTGGCGTTTCGGGATAATTCTCACGACAAAGACCGGCGATCTCCGCGAGAGCCTCCTCGGAGAGTTCGTCAATGCGATTGATGAGGATGGCGTCCGCTTCTTCCAACTGCTTTTCGAGGATGTAAGCGGCTTTGGGAGAGAAACCGGCTTGCTGCTCCTTCTTGAGGATCCGGGTGCCGTGGCTTGGCTTGAGGATCACGGCATAGGGCGCGATATCAAACTCGGCATCAAAAAGTTGTTTGATGGGCTGGATCACCGTGGCCACGAGATCCGTACAACTGCCGACCGGCTCCGCAAGGATGACGTCCGGCCGCCGGTCCGCGGAGAGGTTGCCCATCGTGCTGATCAGTTCATTGAAGTTGCAGCAGAAACAGGCTCCGGCGACCTCTCCCACATCAAACCCTTGCGACCGCAATGTGTTCGTATCGACGAGATCCGTGGCCTGATCATTGGTGACGATGCCGACGTTGAGCCCTTGATCAGTGTACCGCTGGGCGAGTCGCCCGAGCGTGGTGGTCTTCCCGGCTCCGAGGAATCCTCCAACCATGATGTAGCGAATACGATGGGCCATGATGAGTCTTTCTCAGACGAAATTGTGACGAACACGCCGAAAACAAACGGGGACAATCTCCCCTGACCGGATCTCCAGCATGAGAGTCGGGCAACGTCATGTCAAATGGACTCGCGAACTGGCGACTACGCGAAGATGTCTTCCACCACGCGGCCTTCCAGATCGGTCAGACGGAAGTCGCGCCCCGCGAACCGGTAGGTCAACCGTTCATGGTCCAATCCCAGCAGATGCAGAATTGTCGCGTGCAGGTCGTGCATGTGGACCTTTCCTTCGACCGCTTCCTGTCCGAATTCATCGGTGGCTCCGAAAGAGAAGCCGGACTTCACGCCCCCGCCCGCGAGGAAATGCGTAAACCCTTTGGGGTTGTGGTCCCGGCCGTCGTTCCCTTGAGTAAAGGACGT
>JAGQQQ010000287.1 GCA_020426125.1 Planctomycetaceae bacterium | reverse complement strand
CGATTGTTTGATGGCGACGAACTGATTGAGGAACAGTCGTTCGCGATCACGAATGACAATCATTGCGAATCAGTGACGTTTCGACATCAGCCTGAGGAACCGCGAATTCACGAGTATCGCGTGGAACTCGACGAACTTCCAAACGAGGAAACGACAGAGAACAACAAAACGTCAAAACCGGTTTGGGTCTCCCAGGACCAGATTCGTGTCTTGTTGATCGATCAGCGTCCCCGGTGGGAATTTCGTTATCTGCGGAGCCTTTTCGCGGGCCGCGATCAGACCGTCTTTCTGCAGGCAGTGTTGTTGCACGGCGATCGTCTTGCGGGAGTCCCGGCGCCGTCCCTCATGCGGGCTTCGGCTCAACGTGCCTTCGACGACTGCGAAGCCAATGCTCTCCCGCTCGACGAAGCAGAGTGGTTCAAGTTCGACGTCATCATCCTGGGCGATGTCTCCCCGCAGGAGCTTTCCAAAGAGGGCATCCACACATTGGAACGTTTCGTGAAAAACCGGGGCGGGGCACTGGTGGTCATCGCCGGCCCCAATCAGATGCCTCATGCCTACCGAACAACACCTCTTGCGGACGTGCTACCCGTACTCATGAATCGTCCTGCCATCTCGACAGCGCGCAGCCCCGACCAGAGCTTCCATTTCTCTCTGACGCAGGAAGGCGTTTTAGATGAGGTGTTACAACGAGCAACCGGAACCGCTGACACAGCCTTTCCGGAATTGACCTGGAGGCACCCGGATTGCGAAGCGAAAGCCGGAGCAAGTGTCCTCGCTTATGCTTCGACCAATCTGGAACGCCCGAATGACGCGAAAACCAGCGCGGCCGAGCAGCGGCGGAAGGCACTGATGCTGTGGCATCGATTCGGAACGGGCAAAGTGCTGCAATTGAACTTCGACGAAACTTGGCGGCTACGCTACGGGATCGGTGATCAAATTCACCATGAATTCTGGGGACAGATCATTCGCTGGGCCGTCAGCGATCGGCTCTCTGCAGGGACCGATCTGGTACGGCTGGGAACGGATCGAACGCTATACAAAACCGGCGAGTCCATTTCCGTTCAAGCCCGACTTCTTCATGCGGATCGCAGCCCAGTGCTTGACGCCCCAGTACAGGCAAAGATCCTGTTCGGAGATCAAGTCATCCGGACCGTTAACCTGACTGCTGATCCGCAGAATCCTGGGATGTTACGCGGTGAAGTTCGCGATCTCACACACCCCGGCACATACCGCGTCGAGCTCTCTGGAGAAGTCGTCGATGAATTGTTGACACTCGAAGCGGCCGGAACTCAAACAGTGGGGCTGGAAATTGGAGTAGAGCCCAGTGCCGAGAATCTGGAGCGCCTCGACCTTGTGGCCGATGACACGGTCCCGAGGCAAATCGCGGATTGGACCGGGGGGACTGTGGCCGACCTGGCCAATTTCGACTCCGTGTTTTCAAACTTAGGTCCGAAGTCAGCGTTCGTACGCGAACGCTGGACGGTGCCGCTCTGGAATTTTTGGCCAGTCATCGGCCTGTTTCTCGGCGGGCTCAGTCTGGAGTGGCTGCTCCGCAAATGGACCGGGCGAATCTAGCGGCTTCTCGATTAATCTCACGGAATTCGGTGACACAAATGACAGCGACAACAACCTCATCAAGCAACACCAAATCAGTCACGCCTCCCAGAGCTGCCGCGATCAATCGAATTCATCTCGATCTTGACGCGATGGTGAGTCGGCTGCGCCGAGAGATCTGGATCGGGGGAGTCCTGGCCGCCGGAACGGCCGCGTTGGTGTCACTCCTTGTTATTTTGGTGATTGACGCATTCTTTCAGCCTGAATCAGCATGGTTACGGGTCGCGCTATGGCTCCCGCTCATTGGGATTGTTGGGGCGGTCACTCGACGGTTTCTCGTGATGCCACTCAATCAAGAGTGTGACCGCCTTGCGATGGCGTGGACACTGGAACAGAAGCGGCCAACGATTGAGGAACGCCTCACAACGTCGCTGCAGTTGACTGAGGCTCCAAATGCTCAAACAAGCTCGCTCATCGAAGCTGTCACTCAACAGGCACATGGCAGTCTCGCTGGATGCCAGGACGAGGATCTGCGGGGACAAGAAGTTCTCAAAAGAACCATTGTCGCAGGAGCGTGCGTTGCGGCATTTGTCTTGTCATTGTGGATCTGGGCACCCTATTTGATCCCATCCCTATATAGCGTGCTAAATCCCTGGAGTGCCCGAGTGCTTCCGCACTTGAATGCAACGGTCATCCCCGGCAGTACGGTTGTCGGAGAAGGGAGCGATGTACGAATCGCTGCGACAGCAAGCCACCTCACAGATGCTGTGCTGGAAATCGTTGAGAATGATGCCGTCATCGCTTCCCATCAGATGGCGACCGGCGCCAAGAGCGGGACGGCCGAATTCACTCTGACGGGGTTGAAAAGTGACCGACAGTATCGCATTCGTTCCGGTGGTCTTTTCTCCGACCGTTACCAAATCTTCGTCGATCCCAAACCGGTGATTGAAAGCGTTCAGGTCAGTCTGACGTTTCCAGAATACGCGCAGCTGCCTTCCCAGGTCATCAATGATCCATCTGAGTCGATCGAAACAATTCATGGTACACGAATTCGGTTCGACGTTGATTCCACGTTGCCTTGTGCTGAATCGTCTCTGACGATCAACGGGACATCGATCCCATGTGGCGAAGCTGTCTTGGTCGAAGAAGCGGGACAGTGGCGGCACGATTGGGAGTTTACGGCAACTGACAGAGAGGTGCAGCGCGGCACGATCACACTTCTGAGTGAAGCGGGAGTCCCAAGCGAGCCGTTCCCGTTTGAGGTGCGAATTCTGCCCGATTTGCCGCCTGCGATTGTCATTGATCAGCCAGCCCTGCCTGAACTCCAGGTCAGACCAGGTCAAAGTATCGACTTTGTCTACCACGCAATCGACGACTTTGGCTGCAGTGCCTTGCACCTGATCTCGCAGAAGAACGGGGAACCGCCTTCGATCAAAAAACTTCAGCACGACCAGGGAACGAAGTTCTCTGGCGAACTGGCCATTGACCTCAAGAAACTGGAAGTCACCACTGGAGATCAGCTGACCGTCTGGCTGTCGATCACCGACAGTCGCCCCGAGGAGTTTGGCGGATCACAAATTGCGGACTCGCGGAAGATTCGCATTCAGATTTCCGAGGAGGCGGCTCCAATCGGGCAGCAGGCTGTTCATTACGAAGCTCGATCCGCGCTGACCCATCTGACGGAGGCACTGGATGACCTCAAGACAGCCGAACAGATCACGAATGAACTTCAGAAAGATCTTGGCGAAGTCGGTGGCATGGCCGAGTTGCCCAAAGCCCCCGACAATGCTGCGGAGAAAGTGAAACGACTCAAGGATCAGATCCAGAGCGCTGAGCAATCGCTGCGCCGATTGGCAGATGAGAATGAACCCAACCAGCAACGCCTCTTCCAACCGGAGATCGAGCGAATTCAGGACGTCACAGAAAATGAGGTCGCGGAAGCGAAGAAGCAGTCAGGACTCGTACCACTCTCAGATGATATGCCTCAACAGAGGAAAGCAGCCGCTGCGACGAAAAAGTCGCTCAGCGATGCCATCGAAAAGCTTGAACAAATACGCGAAGACATTAACCAGCGAGGCAAACGTCTGGAACTGGCCGCTCAGCTAGATGAGCTTGCCAGGCAGCAGGAACGGTTGGCGCAAGAGCTAAGCGATGGGCAAGACAACGTCCCAGAAGTTCAAGACAAACAGCAACAGGTCGCGGACGGGTTGCAAGAAGCTGTCGAACAGGATCTCGACGCCAAGAGTGAGCAGTTTGCGCAACGTGCGGAGAAGGCGGCCGAACTGACCGAGACAGCAGCGGAGTTGCAACATCAGCAGGAAGCATTGGCGAAGCTCGATCAGGTTCACAGTCAAGAGGAGTTAAACGACCAACTGCTGGAAATGGTTGCCAGGGAGCAGGAACAAATTGCAAACGAAACCCGGAAGTTGGAAGAGCAGACTCGCGACCTGCAGCCACCTGCAACTATTGCTCTCGAAAAGGATCAACAAAATCAAAATGTAGCAACTCAAGGCGAACAGAACGGCAAACCCAAGACACTCGCCGACGCCAGGAAGCAGATGGAAGCTGTACCGGAGAAACTCAGGCAAAAAGATCTGGAGCAGGCAGAAACCGGGGCAAAGCAAGCTGCAGAACGTCTGCAAGAAGAAGCCAAGTCCGCGAAAGAGAACGCCTCTGCGAAGCCCACCGAGAAGCAGGGCAACAATGTCCAGCAGCAAGAAGATGATCTGCAGCGACTTGCAAATCAACAGGAGCGAGTCCGAGAGGCGATACAAGCAGTTCGCGAAGACCGTCCTGACGACGCGGTTGCAAAGTTACAGGAACAGCTTGCGGACCGAACCGAAAGACTCCGAGACAAGGCCAACGAGTTGCTGCAACTGCCAACCGACGATCCTGAAAATCAGCTAGCAGTTCGGGAAGCCCGCGAGAAACTCGAACAGGCTCAGAAGGAAACCAGGGCGGCAGAACAACAGACAAAGCCACATAAAGACTCGCAGAAGCAAGCCGGTGATCCCAAACAAGCCGGTGATCCCAAGCAAGCCGGTGATCCCAAGCAGGCCGGTGATCCCAAGCAGGCCGGTGATCCCAAGCAGGCCGGTGATCCCAAGCAGGCCGGTGATCCCAAGCAGATCGATGAAAAAAAACTGGCCAATGCCGATGAGCAGTTGGAGCAGGCGGCGAGGTCTCTTCAGGAGGCAACGCAATCTCTCGATGCGGTCTGCAAGTCCTGCAAGAAATGTTCGAACTGCAACAAGCCGGGAGGATCAATTGGCTCCCGCGGCGGTTCATCTAAGAGCGGCGGTAACCCATCAGAGCCGAAGGAGTCGACACCGAATCCGGACGGAGATCAGCCACAGGAATCAAAGCCGGACACGAAGTCTGATGGGGCCGGCGCTCCCTCCAGCAAGGAGCAACAGCCCGATTCGCAAAAGCTCGCAGAGGCTGCCGATAAGGCCCACCAGACGGCTCGCACTCCGTCTCCCGAACGGGCTCAGCAACTCGCTCAAGATCTCAACCAACTCGCCGATGAGGCGGCCCAGCAGGCTGGATATCCGAACCGGAATTCCAATCCGAATAACGGCACGTCGAATCGCCAAACTTCATCGGACTCATCAAACCAGTCTGGCAACCCGCGCCCCGGCAGCCCATCATCCGATCCCCAAGGGGTCAAGGGAAATGCAGGAGCAGGTCAAAGCGAAGTCGCTCCGACGCAACTGCGCGGTCGTTCCACCTCAAATTGGACACAGGCCCGCCGCAAGCTGAAAAGCAATGTGCTCGACAACCAGGATGGCAAGATTCCCGAGGAGTTCCGTGGAGTAGTGAAAGACTACTTCGAGGAACTGTCGCGTCTGGAATCGCGTCGGGACACAGCGAAAGAAAAGGATCACTCATGCAACCTTACTCCTGGATTGCTGTCATTGCTTTGTCGCTTGCGTGTCACAGCGTCAGTGCCCAAGACGCCGATGCGCTTCGCGTCCGTTACCAATCTCGCCTGGACGCGGCCGTCGATCGTGGGTTGGAATACCTGTCTGCGAAGCAAATCAACCGGGATGCCGCCGCAGCGATGGGACGGCCCGAGTTGGCCGGATCGTTTGAGGAACCGGCCAGCGTTGGCAATACGGGAGTGACCTCGCTCGCTGTGATGGCGTTTCTCGCCAAAGGTCATCTTCCTGGTCGCGGCCAATATGGAGAGTTGATCAACCGAGGAATCGACTATGTTCTCAGTCAGCAGCTCGAAAACGGTTTGTTGGTTTGCCATGATCCCAAAGGCCGTACGACTGGATTGATGTACGAACACAGCATTTCCACACTGCTACTGGGCGAAGTGTCTGGCATGGTCGATCCAGTACGTCAGCAAAAAGTTGATGATGTACTGTCACGCGCGCTACTGGTCCTATTGCAGGCTCAAAAGGTTCCCAAGTCAGAAGCCAACACCGGAGGCTGGAGATATACGCCGGGAACCACGGACAGTGATCTGTCTCTAACGGGCTGGTCGATCATGGCCCTCCGTGCCGCGAAACTCAACGGCGCGGCGATTCCCGATGAACATATTGAAATGGCGGTTTCTTACATCCTCAATTGTCACACGCGTGACGGAGGCTTTTCCTATATGCCCGGCAGCAACTCGGGAAGCACGTCAATGACGGGAGTTGCCGTGCTCTGCCTGGAACTCTGTGGCGAACATGGCAACGACGACCTGCTTGTTGCCGGCGACTTCATATTGAGTCGGCCTCCGAGAATGGTTGGACCTGATGGAAACCCGGTACGCTTCCGCTACTACGCCTGGTACTACTGTGGACAGGCGATGTTTCAATTAGGGGGGAAACACTGGAACGAGTTTGCTCCTCTGATGTACGACAGCCTGCTGGAGGACCAGACGCCCGAAGGCAGTTGGAATTACCCTAATCAATCGCTCGTGTACAACACAACGTATCCCACATCCCTCGCGATTCTCACGTTGACGGTTTCCGCACGTCAGCTGCCGATCTATCAGCGTGAGGAATAGCCAACATTCTCCAGAGACTGGCCTGAAATGCCGAAGCACTCGAAATCTAAAATGAGGATAACCATGAAACTCGCACAGATCTCACTTCTCTTCACAACGGCATTGACACTGTGGGGCAGCAGCATCAGTTACGCTGACGACAAGCCAGCACAAGCGACACAACAACAACAGATCGATGAGTGGGTTCTGCAACTCGGTCATGAGCGACTCACAGAGCGAATCAAAGCCGAAAAGCAACTCATCACTGCGGGTAAAGAGGCCATCCCGGCACTCGCAAAGGCAGCTCTGGCTGGGAATCGCGATACGATCGAGAAGTCGATCGACGTACTCGGCAAACTGGCACAATCCAAAGACGAGGAAACCAAGGAAGCCGCTCGGATCACTTTGCAGATGCTCAGCGAAAGTGACCAGCCTTCGACCGCCGAAAGGGCAAAGATCGCGCTCAACACCAAAGAAGCCGATGGGATTAAGCCATTCGAAGGTTGGGATAAACCAGGCAACCAGTTTGCTGGTGGTGGCCAGATGAGTCGCAGTGTTTCGGTTTCAAGTATCAACGGTGTGCGAACGATCAACGTGAAAGAAGGCCCCCTTGAAACAACTCTCCAGGAGCTGCCGGGAGGCAAGATTCGGGCGAAGATCACCGGTGGCGAGAAGCCCGTTGAACTTGTTGCCAAGAACGCCGCTGACCTCGAACAGAAACTCCCCGAGGCAGCCGCCCTGTATGAACAGTACGCATCGGGCGATCAGGGGCCAGCCATGCTGTTTCCTGGCTTTGGATCTGGCAATGTCGGCGTTGGCGGTCAACAGGCTTTTAGTTCAACTTTCAGCATTCAAGGTGGAGGCACCGATGGAGCGACCGACTGTCAAGACATGTTGCGAAAACAACTAACGGAACTAAAAGATCGAATGAAAGGGAATCCGGTGATGCAGCAGATGTTGGATCAACAGATTCGCGATCTGCTTAGTAAGTAGAAATTATGAAATACGGCGGTGGAACAGGAAGCGAAAACGGCTCGGAGCTATGACCGTCTTCTCCGCCAGTCAAGCGGCCGAGGCGATGAGTTCATTCGCCCTGGCGGGGTTCAGGCATCGACTGCGACGAACTCTTCGACGGTCATCCCGATGTCGCGCGATCTGGCGTAGTAGAACCGGTGAGATATCATCCCCCTTGTGAAAAGGGACCGTTGTGCGGAGGCCAACCGCGCGGCGAAACGGCTTGTGAGATCCCCGCTGACGGACTTCCACGAACTCCATTTTCTCCAGACGTGCGAACACCTCCGCTGGTTTTAAGGGAGGCAGCTTTCCCATGCCCATGAAACCCGCAGCGTATGCGTGCCGATGAATACCGATTCCAGTTCCGGCTCTCCCTCTTCGAGCAGCATGGGGACACTTCGCGGAGATTCTCCATCAACTCATCAAGGGAATCACTCTGCGAGTGGGCACCAGCGTGCCCGGGTACATAGCCCACATTCAACCCGGTGGCTGGGCAACGTTCAATGACGGCGGTCTATGAACTCATGTGTGAAGATCTCTTGAAGGGATTGTACTCTGCAATCCGTATTGGTGTCGACTCACAAAGACTTTCCAAGCGATGTCGGGGCGCAGGTCAGCTTTTGTTGTGGGAGTGAGTGTTGGAAAACGCCAATTGGAGAGGTCAGCGATTTTAGAGAAGATGAGTCTAACGAGGGGGATTGGTTAGGTGAATTTCTTCTCAAGGGAGTTGGCCATGGAACGTCGTGTCGAACAGCTTCAGAAAAGGAAGAGTTCGTTGTTGAAGGAACTCGCCGAGGACGCGGCGGAGATTCGGAAGTTGGACGGCTCGCAGGCTGAAGTGCCGCATTATTCTCAGATTGAAGACGCGGCCCGTCTCGTATGCCGTGACGAGATTGTCGCGAGACCAACTTGATGTCGACACACTGCTGACGCTATGGCGTGGTCGCTGGGATATTGAGAACCGGCTGTTCTGGGTTCGCGATGTCGACTTCAAAGAAGACCTCTCTCGCATTCGTAGCGGCACTGCCTGCACCACAATGAGCGTTTTTCGAAACACAGGAATTCCCCTGCTACGCGCCCTCAAAGTCCCCGAACTCACCGCAGCGATCCGCGAACACGCCGTCAAACTCAACGTCCTTGGGCAAAGACTCAACTTCGTGAATAATGCGTGAGTCCTGTTTGCGTACCCGCCGAACCTTGTCATGACGGGGGCAACAGGAAACAATCCCTTTCAGGACGTCTCACGTTGGAGTCGTCATCCCCCCCAAAGGGTTTTCCATTTGAGGGGAGACGGTCGTCGCTCTTCCTTGACAAATGCCGCACAACTCGGCTTGGTCACTTCGGATGGAGGCATGAAGCCCGGGCGTCATTGCCTCAAGCCGGCCGGACTCGAAGCGGGGAACAGAGTCATCATCCAATCAATTTTTCTCAGGAGTGAGCCTTTTGACTTCCCCTCAGAATTCTCAACGGGAACCCAACAGACTGGCACAGGAATCCAGTCCGTATTTGCAGCAGCACGCGCTCAATCCCGTGGACTGGTATCCCTGGGGGCCGGAAGCGTTTGAGAAGGCTCGCAGCGAGAACAAACCGATCTTTTTGTCCGTCGGCTACAGTGCCTGCCACTGGTGTCATGTGATGGAACGGGAGAGCTTCGAGAATGAGACCATCGCGGAGTTTTTGAATCGGAGTTTCGTTTCAATCAAAGTGGACCGCGAGGAACGTCCCGATGTCGACCAGATCTACATGGCGGCCGTGCAGTTGATCACTCGCCGCGGCGGATGGCCGATGTCCGTGTTTATGACTGCCGAGGGGAAGCCATTCTTCGGCGGGACTTACTGGCCTCCCACCAGTCAGCGGGGGATGCCGGGCTTTCTGGAAATTCTCCATCGGCTGCAAGACTTCTGGGCCAACAAACGGGAGGAAGTCGACACCAGTGCCGAGCGGCTGGTTGAAGCAATCCAGCAAATTTCCGCACCGGACTACGAAAACGTCCAACTCCAGGAAGAGACGTTGCGAGCAGGAATGGAAGCGATCCTCTCCTCGGCGGATCGCAAGCACGGCGGATTCGGGATGGCCCCCAAGTTCCCGCATCCGATGGATATTCGCGTTCTACTCCGAGGATGGAAGCGATTCAGGAAACAGGAAGCCCTGGAGACGGCCACCTTCACTCTCGACAAGATGGCACAGGGAGGGTTGTACGACCAGTTGGGCGGCGGCTTTCATCGCTACTCCACCGATGCCTATTGGCTGGTCCCGCACTTCGAGAAGATGCTTTACGACAACGCTCTGCTTGTGCCGGCCTATTTGGAAGCGTGGCAGGCGACGAAAAACGGGTTCTACTCGACCATTGTCCGCGAGACTCTCGACTATGTTCTGAGAGAGATGACCTCGAAGGAGGGAGCCTTCTTCGCCACTCAGGACGCCGACAGTGAAGGCGTCGAAGGCAAGTTCTTCATCTGGAGCGAACAAGAAATCGACGATCTGCTCGGGGAAGACGCACAAGTCTTCAAAGCCTGCTATGACGTCACCCCGGGAGGAAACTGGGAAGGCCACAATATTCTGAATCGTCCACGTCCGTTTGCCGATGTCTCGAAGGAACTTGGAACTGACCTCGCGGAGATGGAGGAGACCCTCTCAAGTTGTCGGCAAAAGCTGTTGGCGGCGAGGCAAAAGCGGATTCATCCGGGCCGCGACGACAAAGTCCTCGCCAGTTGGAACGGGATGATGATCGCGGCGATGGCGATGGCTGGTCGAGTTCTCAACGAACCTCGCTACACCGCCGCTGCTGCAAATGCGGCTCGGTTCGTTCTTGAACAGATGCGTTCGCCGGTGGGGCATTTGTTCCATTCTTACAAGGACGAACAAGCCCGCTTTCCCGCCTATCTGGACGACTATGCGTGTCTCGTCGACGGCCTCGTCGAGCTGTTTCAAGCGGGCGGAGATCCCAAGATGCTATTGGCCGCGAAGGAACTCGCCGTCGAGATGCATGCCCGTTTTGAAGATGGGGAACTTGGAGGATTCTTCTACACGGCCCACGACCATGAGGAGCTGATTGCCCGGACCAAGGACTCCCAGGACAACGCCGTCCCCTCGGGGAACGGAATGGCCGCGACGGCACTCGTCAAGCTGGCCCACTTGCTGGGAAATCGAAGCCTGATGGAATCAGCGGAGAAGACGCTCCAGTCCCTGAGTGGACTTCTCGCCGAACACCCCCGGGCCGCGTCCCAGTCGTTGATTGCACTGGATCTCCTCATGGGACCGGTCGCAGAAGCGGTGGTCGTCGATCGCGGTGACGAGCAGGGAGCCAAACTCTGGGAGGAATTGAACTCTCGTTTTCTTCCCGATGTGCTGGTGCTGAAATGGGACAACAGCGAGTTCCCCGAGGAACTCGATCCGCTGCTGGCGGGAAAACTCGATGCCGAGGAGTCCCGGGCTTATCTCTGCGAATGGGGCACCTGCCAGGCTCCGATCGCGACGGGTGACGAACTTTCCGATCTGCTGGACAGTCGGGGGTCATCGGGAACCGGGAGCCACCCCGTTTGAGCCGGAAAGTCGACATTCCTTAGGGGAAAACGGCAGTGTAAGGAAATCCGGTTTCGCCGTTCAATCCGTCCGGGTGTTTCTGTATGATCATTCGCTATTTCTTAGAGAAGGTCCGTTTTCCGTCATGCAGCACCTGCGAATCTTCAATATCGAACAAGATGGCGCCATCGTCATCGTGACTCCCCAAGGCGAAGGGAGTGCCTTTCGCTATCAGGATCTTCATCTCGAAGCGAACACCGTTCGCGGCGTGCTGATGAAGCCGGAAGTCAAATTCCTGATTATTGATCTGGAACAACTGGAGTATTTCGGATCGGAGTTCATCGGATCTCTGGTGTCTATGCTCCGCGAGATGCGTGTGCGGGCCGGCAAGGGCTGCTTTTGTTCCGCCCGTCCGCAAATGCTCCAAGTCTTGCAGAACATGAGCCTGTGTCGATTGTGGCCCCATTATGACAGTCGAGAGGCCGCCGTGGCCGCGGCAAACGAATTTCTGGGGAAGTCTTCCTGAGCGACATTCCTTACCTCGTTTGACCAACACGAATGAACCGCGTTGCCGCCCTGTTTCAAAACAGGACGGCAATTTCTATTTTGTGGTAAGCCATTTCTGCGAAAGGGATTACTCTCTGGATCCCGTTGTGCGGTGGCTGGCCCGTTTCTTCAAGTCCACTCGGCAAACTGACGATGTTGACCCTGTCCATGGCCAAGAGGGAAGGCCATTTCTTGGAATCATGAGGGGAGGGACGGAGTCTTCATGTCGCGTTCGGCTAATGACGACCACTGCCATCTGGGTTTCCTCAGAGTCGCTCAAACGGAACACGGTTTCGTGGGAGGACTGCTGGTGACGAACCGTCTGGGACGTCCTCTGGAGTTCCAGTGCACGACTCCCGTTCGGCCGACAAAGACGCACGAAATCCTCTACGGCGTGTCACTCCAGCCGTATGTCTTTAACGAGCTGATCGGAAAGACCCTGGTCGAACGGCTCGGGATCAAGCCGCAGGTTGTGTTCGTGCAGCAGGACATGCTGTTGGGGCTGCGGATGTGCGTGAATTGCCCCGTCTTTCTCGTCGACACAAAAGCCGGGGAACTTGCTGATCAGACCGTCCTCGAATTTGGCCCCCATCGTTTGAGGCGACACCTGCAATTCCCCGCCGACGAAGAGTTCCTCGCGGATCTCGCCGAATCAATCCCTGGAGATGCAGACCTCGCGGAGCCTCTGGAACGGGTCCAGGACGCGCTGAAAGAAACCCTTCGCGCCAATGCCGTGGCCTGACGATGGTATGAAGGGAAGCGTCACCGGCCACGAAATCACAGATCCGAAATTCGAAACGAATAAACTCGAAACCTCCTGTTGGGGCGAAGTCATGGTCTTTCGGATTTCGTGCTTGTTTCGGATTTGTTTCTTCGGATTTCGGATTTTGCAAACCCAGAATCTAAGCCGGAAACAACACGGAATTTGATTCAAGTCGCAATGCAGGAGGCATCGCCTTGTCCGAGGAAACCCCATTTCCCCCGATCAACACGGAACAGTCCTCAATGGAACTGCGACTGTCCGGAGAGGAATCGGTCCAGTCGATTCCGGTGGCGATCCACGGAGCCGACCTGCATATCACAGGGATGAACAGCGCCCTGAAGCGGGCGCCCGCGATTGAGACCGTCGGGGCGGACTTATTGAATCGGGCGGGATTCGTTCCTCGCTGGA
This sequence comes from Planctomycetaceae bacterium, assembly GCA_020426125.1. GTDB lineage: Bacteria > Planctomycetota > Planctomycetia > Planctomycetales > Planctomycetaceae > HKST-UBA70. The sequence continues at coordinate 1,912 of JAGQQQ010000287.1, read as the reverse complement.
AGCCATATTGGCCGAAGGTGAATACCGTCGGCCTGGCCTTCCCGGCAGGACTCGATTTTCTTCCCCCCAAGAAAGACAAACAGGCAGAAGACGAGGGCGAACTTCGGGACATTGCTCCCCCGCCTCCCAAACGAACCGACGGTTCCGCCAAAAAGAAGCAGACCCGGATTAAGCCCCCCAGCGACGCTTTGTCTCTGGAGGACCGGTTGTTCTATGTCCTCCAGCCGCCACTTGAGTCTTGGTTGCGGGGACAGGAACTGATCATGCCGTTTGAACCATTCCCCTATCAATATGAGGGGATTGCGTGGATCTTTTCCCAGGACGCGGCCCTACTCGCGGATGAGATGGGACTGGGGAAGACCATGCAGACGATTACCGCGGTCCGATTGCTGCTGCGCGCGGGACAAGTCCGTCGCGTCCTCTTTGTCTGCCCCAAACCGCTGATTCCCAACTGGCAACGGGAATTCCAGTTTTGGGCTGAAGAGATCCCTGTGACCACGATCGAAGGCGATGGCCCGCGCCGCCAGATGATCTGGCAGATGCCGGGGTCGGCGGTGTTGCTGGCGAACTACGAACTCGTCGTTCGGGACTTTCAGGCAATGCACGAAGAGGACCGGCCGTTATTTGATTTGGTTGTGCTCGATGAAGCGCAGCGAATCAAAAACCGCGATTCGGTCACTGCAAAGACGATTCATTCCATCCCGCGGAAACGGAGCCTCTGCCTGACGGGGACGCCCATCGAGAACCGTGCTGAGGAGATGATTTCCCTCTTCGAATTCATGGAAGTCATTCCCCCCCACTCGTCGCCGGACATTCGGCAGCTTTCCAAATTGAGTGAAGAGTTCATCCTTCGCCGGACCAAAGATCTGGTGATGAAAGACATGCCGCCGCGACTGGATCGGGATGAGATCATCGAACTCAATCCGGGACAGCAGCAGGCCTACAAATACGCGGAGAAGGAAGGCATCATCCAACTCGACGGGATGGGTGAGTCAATCACGATCCAACACGTTTTCGAACTGGTTCTCCGTCTCAAACAAATCTGCAATGCCGATCCGTTGACAGGGGATTCGTGCAAACTGGACCGTCTCGTCGCGGACATGGAAGAAATCTCAGCGTCCGGCGGCAAAGCGATTCTCTTCAGCCAATGGACCAAAACACTCGACTGGCTGGAAGAACGGACCCGGCCCTTCGGCTGCCTCGTTTATCACGGCGGCATCCCCACCAAGAAACGGGAGCCGATCCTCACGAGGTTCAAAGAGGATCCGGATAGTCACCTTCTGTTGATGAGCTACGGCACCGGGGCCGTCGGCCTGAACTTGCAATTCGCCGGCTATGTCTTTCTCTACGACCGATGGTGGAATCCGGCGGTCGAGGATCAAGCGATCAACCGCGCCCATCGAATCGGCCAGAAGTCGCAGGTGATCGTCAGCAAATTCATCTGCAAGGACACCATCGAGGAGCGTATCGATTTGGTCCTTCGACAGAAACGGGAACTCTTCCGACGGATCCTGGGAGATGGAGACAACGAGAACTCCTCTCTGAGCCTCACCGCGAACGAAATCTTCGGTCTCTTCGATCTCAAAGCCCGCAACGGCAGCAACAAAGCCAAACCGATCGGTCCGAAGGTAGCATAGATGACGAGTCATGACACGGAGAATTCACTCAGGCCTCAATCAGGATCTGGCCCGAACATTCAGGCGGCCCAGTGCGAAGATCTGCCAGATCAGGGCCATTGAGGAGTGACCTGGAAATCATTGTCGTGTTCTCGAATATGCCAAGTCCCTTGTGGTCGGAAAGTCTTCGATAAAACCAATCCTGGTGAGTTGATAGGGAATGGGACCTGCGTCATTGCGCCGAGCGCTCGCTTCGAACGGTTTCTCCAGCCCACGATCCGCTCCCCACTCATCGC
>JAGQQQ010000286.1 GCA_020426125.1 Planctomycetaceae bacterium | reverse complement strand
GACGAACAGTTGTGCGAGTTCATCACTCAACATCCGGACGCCACTCTCAAGGAGATCCGAGAGGGCTGCCAACTGCCGGTTTCGTTGACTGCGATCAGTCACGCGCTGCGGCGGTTGGGGTTCACTCGCAAGAAGAAAGTGACGCACGCCACAGAGCGGGATCGCCCCGATGTCCAAGCCCGGCGAAGGAATTGGCAACGGCGGAAGCGAAAGATGGACGCCAATCACCTGGTGTTTGTGGATGAAAACGCATTGAGCACACAATTGCAGAGAACATGATGTCCCGGGCGGCATCAATTCTTCGATGATGCTGATGGTCGAAGACTTGAGCAGGTGCTAATCGCTGCAGCGCTCTCCCCAAGCGTAGTGTTCACTGTTTTCTGCGGAAACAACAGGCACGGGCTTCCTCCGCGTGCTTGACATTAGTGCGATTGTACTTGCAGCCGTCTTTAGACTTGAGTACACCTTTGTTTTCTCGTCTACTCAATGGAAGTCACAAATTCGGATGTCATCGGTCAAACCAGCCCCGCTTCAGCGGAGAGAGCGGAAAAAACAGAATCGCATCAATCGCGTTCGCGATGTTGCGCTACAGTTGTTCGTTGAAAAGGGTTTCGATTCCGTGACTGTCGACGAGATCGCTGAAACTGCGGATATCGGTCGTGCGACCTTCTTCAATTACTTCTCAACGAAAGATGCTGTTCTGCGTTCGTACCACTTCTGGATTTACGATGAGATTCATGAGTTTGCGGAAGGGCTGGAAGGCGACAGCGGGTGGGAGCTTTTTCATCAGTACTACCGGCACCTGACGCGATTCATCGAACGTGAAGGGGATCGTTATCGAATGCTGCATGGACTTCTGAACGTTCGAGCGGCTCTGCGTGCTGATGACGATGGTCGATACCAGCGTGTGTTTGATCACTACGCCAGATTTGTTGCCAGAGCGGTTGAGGCAGGGGAACTGCCGGAGGATCTGGATCAACCTCTGTTCACTGAGATGATCCGTGATGTCTGGCAGGGAAATCTTCAAAACTGGGTCCTGCAGCGTCGCCCGAAAGCCCTCGAACAGAGAATGTTAAGAAAGCTGGCGATCTTGTTCTCGATCCAGAGAGGTGCAGCATGACGTCATCCTGGGACCCCAGCCATTATCTGAGATATGGAGATGAACGGACTCGTCCCTTTGTCGATCTTGCTGCCGCTGTGAAGCTAGGTGAACCGCAGGTCATTGTCGACCTTGGATGCGGCCCTGGGAACAGTACTCAGGTGTTACGTGCCCGCTGGCCAGACGCAAACCTCATAGGAATTGATTCTTCGCACCAGATGATCGCATCTGCAGAAACGTCCAATGTGACGCTGCTTGGCTTGTTGAAGATATCCGTCGCTGGCAGCCTGGAGAGCCAGTCGATCTCTTGTTTTCGAATGCTGCCCTGCAATGGATTCCGGATCATGCTTCGTTGTTGACTCGCCTAGTTGACTACGTTGCCGATGGCGGTGCGTTGGCGTTTCAGATTCCCACTTCCACCTACGCGACGGTCCGCACGTTGATTCATGAAATCTGATGCGACTCTCGCTGGACGGATCGACTTGAAGAGGCACGGCATGTCCTGACGATGGAGCCTCCGGAATTCTACTACGACACCTTGTGCGAATCGGCGACACGCTTACTTCCAGTGTTTGCAACACCATTGCTAACTCCTGGCCAGCATTGAGCATCGCATCCGCGTCCCTGAGCTTTCTGACAATCTGCTCAGGCGTATGACGCTTCCGTCTCTTCGTATTCATCTCATCGGTCTCCTCAGCCCGTCATGGGCCGTTGAATCCTTCATAACACATGGAGCAGCTTTTCAAAGGCAGACCAAGAGTGGTAGTCGAAATGCGATACCCCATTGAGAATGTTACAGTCTCAGTCGGAGCGAAGCTGACCCTCAGACCAAGGCACAATCGGAAATGGCTTCTGAATTCGAGGATTACATCGACGAATTTGAGCAGCTTTGTCAAAAGAGCACGGTTTCGCACCTTGCGACCTGGCTCGAATCACGTTCGCTGCCCGTACAGCAAAGGGCGCATCTCCTGGTTGAGTTGATTGCAGTCGACCTTGAATATACTTGGAAACGGATGCACCCAATCGATCTTGAATCGGAGGACGTGAGACTTGCCGAATGGTATTTCCAGGAGTTTCCTGAAACCTCTGACGGCTCGGAACGTCTGCAGATCATCGTTGAAGAATTCATCGTAAGACAGCGGTGGGGGGACCAGCCACCGATAGAGAGCTATCGTTTTCGCTTTGCGAATGGCTGGGATGAACTTCAACCCATGTTGGAGCAATCGCTGCGTGAGCTTTTACAGGAAGTCAGTGAGGAAGAAAGGGCTGACTCCCTCGCGTTGGCTGACACAAGCCTGGATCACAACGAAACTGCCCCCAGGCACGATCCGGAATTCATTGGTCGATTTCGCGTGATCAAAGTCCTCGGGCGTGGAGGAATGGCGACCGTCTATCTTGCGGAAGATCGCAATCTGAATCGGCTCGTCGCGATCAAGGTGCCGCACTTTGAAAATCGCACTCACGAACATTCCGTTCGCTGGCTCAACGAGGCGCGAGCGGCAGCAGCGATTCGGCACCCAAATGTCTGTCCCGTCTTTGAGGTCGGCGAGGATCCGGAATTTCCTTATTTGTGCATGGCGTACATCGAGGGGTGTTCACTCAATATGGTCATCCAGGAAGCTGGCCCACTCTCGACCGAAGAGGCGAAGAGAATCATCAGCAAAACGGCGGAGGCTCTGAATGAAGTTCATCGCCAGGGCACTCTGCATCGCGATTTGAAGCCCGGAAACATTATCATTGATCAGCGGGGCGAGCCGATTCTGCTCGATTTCGGGCTGACCCACCTCATTCCGCGGAATGAAAGTTCACGGCTGACCCAGCAGGGGCAAATCCTGGGAACGCCAGCGTACATGGCACCCGAACAGGTCGAAGGAGACGTGTCGGCAATCGGAATCGCGACCGATGTCTATGGGCTGGGTGCGACGTATTACGAGTTGCTGGCAGGCCAACCGCCATTCACCGGTTCACCGGCACGAGTGCTGGGGGCGATCGTCACAAACGATCCGACACCGATTGAAGAACTCCGCCCTGACCTCGATCACAGCGATGCTCAAGTAATTCAGAGGATGATGAACCGGGAACCACAGAAGCGATTCCAAACGATGGCCAATGTCATCGAAGCACTCCATTCCGATCGGCCTGCCCCACCCACACGCAGGTCTTATCGATGGGCGGCCGGGTTCCTCATCACCGCGCTGGTGCTGCTTCTGGTTGCAAGCATCCGATTTCAGGATCCTCACGGCACCATACGGATTCTCGTTCAAGACCCTGATCTCACCGTTTCGGTCAAGGAGGAACATGTCGTGCTTTCAAGAGATCCCATGTTGGTTCAGGTTTCTCCGGAACAGCACGTGTTGACGATCTCGCAAGGACCTCATGGGATTGAAAGTGAGCCTTTCATCGTCCGCCGCGGAGAAGAGACTCTCGTCGAAGTGAAAACGGTCAACGGACAAATCCAAGTCTCCGCGAATGGGACGGAACTCTCACGTCACTCATTCCCTCGCGACAGTCAGCAGTCAATCATTCTGCGATCGGATTCTTTGCTGGCCGCGCATTGGGATTTTGATTCCTTTGAGGACGGGATCATCAAAGACGTCAGCGGCCACGGGCTGCACGCGGCCTTATCCCCAACGACGACAGAGACCTCGCGGTTGACGAAGGGCGTACTCGGCGATGCCTTGAAGTTCAACGTCGATGGAGAACACCAATCGATGGACATCCTTGATCCATTCAGATTCCCCGTCCCTGAATTGGTGAGCGGAACGTTCTCCGTCTGGTTCCGATCGGACACTCCCCGGGAAGCAATGATCCTCGAAGCGAAGCTCAAGTCACGCCGATCGACGCTTGAGGTCGTTTTCTTTCCGCTCGACGGCGAGCAAGCGACCGTTCACTTCATGCTTCGCGATGAGCATGCCAGCCAGTGGGACACCCGTAGCGAGCCGCCACTCCCATTATTCGACGGTAAGTGGCATCATCTCGCGATCACGTGGAATGCGCAGACGTTGAGCAATGAGTTTTATATTGATGGCCAGCAAGTCAGCTCCGCCATACGACAACGTGCGGAACCTTACGAGTTTCTTCCATTTCATACGATCAAGATCGGAAACTCCAGAGAAACCATCTTTGGGGATCGGTCATTCGCGGGAGCCCTTGACGATCTCCGGATCTATCACGGGGAATTGGCTCCAGAGGCCCTTCGAGAGTTATTCACATTGAGGTCCAACTGATCTCGGCGGCCCGCCCATGCGAACAGGATGGAGTTGCTAGCGCTCTCTCTCAGTCAGTTTGAATCGAATCAGATTTCGGCTTTTCCGATGAAGATGACGTACTCAGTCGTTCCTGAAGCGACTGCTGAAGCTCGTTTAGGTATCTCCGAATCGTCCTTTCGGAGCGTCCCGTCTGTTGTGCGATTTTCGGGATGCTCATCCCTTTGAGTCGACACTCGAAAACCATGCGCCGACGAGCATCCAGGCCTGTCATGAATTCATGCACTTCTTCGGCCAGCATGATGGCCTCGAACTCCGTTGGTTCTTGAGTGAGCCGAAGTTCAGCGTCTCTCGACTGAATTGGCCTCTCTCGACTCGGGTCTCGTTTCTGTTGCGTGTGATATTCGACGGTTTTGAGAACTTTCGTATGCGTGATCGCGGCCAGAAGCTTCCACATCTCTCCTCCGCGACCAATCGTGAATTGTCCGTCGCGGGCTCGCATGAAGAAGCTACGGAACACAGATTGGACGACATCCTCTGGGTCGACTCGCTGCTGAAGCCTCTCTGAAAGTCGGCTCCGGGCCAATCCGACGAGTCTGCTGACGTAGGCCTCGTGAAGGAGCCTTGCGGCCTCGCCATCCCCTCCCGCGACACGGGCAAACAAAGCAATGGAGTCGGAACGGATCCCAGCTGTCTCCCGTGATTCATCCGTCGATGCCGAGATCGGGTTCTGATCCATTTGACTGCTCGTCTATTTTCACACTGAACGTTGCTTCGATTCTGGCGGATCAATCCGCGAATTTCCAGAAATCTGTGAAGAACGGAAGATTTTCTGTCACAAACCGCGTGAAATTCGGATCACCGGGTATTGGTGGCCGCAGAGCCGGTTGCCCGCTTAATCGTATGGGGTACCGTGAGCCTCCACATCGGCCACGGTCCCGCAACAGCAACGTCAATCAATCGAAGTCCCCCTGCGCATCAACGCGAATTTGACGGAGACTGATCCAATGATTCGAAGAACATTTTGCTCTTTCATCTGTCGGTCCTTTGCGCAGGCGAGACAAACGAAGAGAACGAAGCGAAGCGGTGCCCGCAATCTCGAGAGACTGGAAGATCGAACTCTGCTTCTCGCCGGGAATGATCCAATTGATATCGAGGTGAGTACGATCGCTGATGAGAGCGACGGTGACTTCTCCGCCGGTGACCTCTCGCTTCGTGAAGCAATCGAGATGACCAACGCCAGTGTTGATTCGCTGGTGATTGGATTTGCATCATCCCTCGCAGGAGAAACGATTCAGCTGAATAGCCAGATTGACATCACAAACGATGTTGGAATTATCGGTCTGGGGGCCGACAACCTGACGATTGACGGGAACGGTCAAACCCGTCTGTTCTCGATCGCGGCCGGGACGGACGTTGCGATGCGTGAATTGACGTTCACAAGAGGCGTCCGTCCGCAGGTGTTCACACCGGTCAATGACGTGAGCAACAGTGGTGGGGGCTTTCTCAATCTAGGGACACTGACGTTAATTGAGAGCCGCCTGGCTCACCATCAAGGACAGCGAGGCGGAGCGATCTACTCCTCCGGAGAACTGATTCTGGAGGGTGTCGAATTCGACAGCAACGCAGCGACCGTTGGTGGAGCGGTTTACACGACAACTGGCGGTCCTGGAACCGGGAAGCTGACTGCAATCACCACGTTATTCACCGAGAACCGGGCATCCGTGAGCGGGGGTGCCGTGTTTCTGAATGCGCCGGCGGAGATTTCGCGATCACTTTTCCTTGAAAATTCGGCTGGAGGACAGGGGGGCGCCGTCTGGACCAGTTCTGGCGGACCGTTTTCCATCGTCAACAGCACACTGGTCGGAAACTACTCCGATAACGCCTCTGGTGGGGCGATTGAGAGCAATGGAACGGTCACCATCACAAACTCCACCGTCGTGGGGAACTGGGCTGGGAAATTTAATGCCGGGACGGGCACCGGTGTGGGCGGGGGGATTGCTGTCGACCAGGATTTTGGATCGTTGACGCTCAACAACACGGTCGTCGCGGGCAATTTTGGCGGGCCGTTGAGACTTCCTAACGACCTGTCGTATGGGAAATCTGGCCCAGGTGGACGCGTCAGCGGCGGATTTAATCTCATTGGCAATGCCACCACATCTGCGGAATTGACGGACGGCGTCAACGGGAACATCGTCGGAGACAACGGCACCGGGACAATCGACATCGCGACCGTCTTCTTTGACGCAAATGAAGATGGAGAGATCAGCGAACTCGATCTCCTCAATTTTTCCGGTCCGCTTCGATCATTCGCTCCAGAATTGGACAGCCCGTTGATCGATGCGGGAGACAATTCATTGGCGTTGGACCCAGTTTTACAGCCGCTAGTTGTTGACCAACGCGGTCAGCCGAGAATTCGCGATGGAAATCTTGACCAGACGGCGACCGTCGACATCGGAGCGTATGAAGATCCGGCACCGTTCGTCGTCGATTCCAAACTGGATTTGATCGATGCGGAAGACGGTGTCACCACGCTGAGAGAAGCCCTCAACTTCGCGAACATCGACATGTCGCAGGATCATCGAATCCGATTTGCTCCGTCGCTAGCGGGGTCCACGATCGTTCTTGATGGTGATTTCCTGCCGCTATCCCAGGGGGCAATCTTCATCAGCGGATTAGGTGAGGATTCGCTGACGGTCGATGCAAACGGGCTGAGCCGCGTGTTTGAAATTCAGGTGGTGGCCATAGGTACCATCGACGGACTGACGATCACCGGAGGAGCTTCATTCACCCCGGAAGATCCCCCTCAAGATGGGGGTGGCGGAATCTGGTCGGAGGGGGTGCTGAACCTTGCGCGGAGTCGCGTTACGGGGAACAAGGCTGATACCTTCCGAGCCGGCGGCGGCGGAGTTCGGAACTCGTTCGGTGCCACTGCCACGATTCTAGCGACGAAGATCGATGGCAACACAGCGACCAATCAGCACGGTGGCGGGTTTTCAAATTCTGGAACTGCGATCATCATTGATAGCGTCCTAGAGCAGAATCAGGCCAAGGGCAGCGGCGGGGCCATCTACAGTTATCACGGGGTGGAGTTTCCCGCCACGCTCACGATTTCGGGTTCTCAGATTACGGGGAACACTGCTGAAAGTGCTGGCGGTGCCATCTGGGGATCTGGCGCGAACTCAACAATCGAGATCGCAGGAAGTCTCTTCGAAAATAACCGCACGGTGAACAATACGGGTGGCGCGATCTGGGCCGAGGGGACCCCATTGACCGTTCGTGATAGTGAATTCATAGGGAATCAAGACGGTTTCCATGGCGGCGGTGCGATCCGCGCTCTGTCTGCACCAGTTGAGATTGTGCGGTCCAAGTTCATCGCGAATATCTCCAAGACCTTTGGCGGGGCGATTGCGATGAGTGCGAATGATCCGTTGACCGTGATTGACAGTTACTTTGAAGGCAACGAGGCCGCTACTTCTGGCGGCGCGATCTTCCATCAGAATGCTCCGGCCCTGATCTCGGGGTCGACGTTCGTGGACAACAAGAGCGGTGGCCTCGGCGGAGCGATTCGCCTGGAACGGATGAATAACCCCGCACGGATTGAGACATCGACATTCATCGGCAACCAAAGCCAGGTCGATGGAGGGGCGGTTTCTGCTTCCGTCGTACTGTTAGCGATTTCTGACAGCACATTTCTGAGAAATCAGGCGGTCGGATCCGGGGGAGCACTAGTACTCCACGTTGGTACCCCGTTTGCCGTGACCAACAGCACGTTTGTCGAAAACAAGGCAACTTTCCACGGCGGTGCCATTCGAAGTTTCGTTTCCGGGACCATTACAAACAGCACCATCGCCGGAAATCAGGCGCGTTTGCATAACAGCGGCAGCGGGGGATCATTCCGGATTTCGAACGGGACCCTGACCCTCAACAACACAATCGTTGCCGGCAATGTCGTAGACTCGGTTGCCAACCCCGGTCAGTTTGTGCCGAACGAATTTTCGCTGGCCTTCGATGGAGCCGTAACGGGCCACAATAACCTGATTGGTGACGCTGCGACCGCTGGCGGGTTCATCGAGGGTGGCAACGGCAACATCGTCGGAATCAACGGCGGTGGGGCCGTAAACCTGCTCGACGTCTTTCGCGATACCAACAATGATCAAGTGATCGATGCCGATGATGTCATCGACAATGGCGGACGCACGCGGACCTTGTCTCTCAGCACGGGCTCTCCAGCAATCAACGCCGGGCGAAACGATCTGGCGACAGATGCGGATCAACAGTCCTTGTTGTTCGATCAACGGGGCGATGGTTTCAATCGAATTCAGATGAGCACCGTCGACATGGGAGCATTCGAAAGCAATCTCTCAGCCAATCCGGACGATCTCATTCTCTACGACAACGCCACGGGGCGCTGGCGACTTGGGAGAAGTACCGGAAGTCGGTTTGTCTGGACTGCCGGTCCCCGATTCAACACCACCCTGGGCTGGCAGACGTTCTCTGGAGATGTCAATGGAGATGGTCTGATCGACGGCATCGGGTTCAGCAACACCAACGCCGTGTTTTTTGTGATCAACAACGGCGACGGAACTCTCACCACAACGCCTGGGGGCAGTTTCAACTCTTCCGCAACCTTTCAGTATCCGATGGTCGGCGACTTCGACGGCAACGGAACAACCGACTTCCTCGCACAACTCTCAACTGGCGAATGGTTCAGCAAACGCTGGAACGGGACCCAGTTCGAAACCGGCTTTTACGGTCGTTGGAACGGTTCAGGTTGGTCCCAGTTTACGGTTGGTGATTTCAATGGAGACGGAGCCGACGACATCATTGGTCTTCGAGAGAGTGTCGATGGGAGTCGGGCAAACTTCCTGTACGGCCTCTCCAACGACATTCCAAACTTTGGCCGTCGGTTTGCCGGTTTGTTCGCCGGTTCCCTGGGATCCGGTGTTGCCACCGCTGGTTGGCACAACTTGCTAATGGGAGACTGGAATGGCGACGCTCGTGATGATGTGCTGGTGCAACACTCCGGCGGTCAATTCTTCTTTGCGACGACCAGCGGAACTCCTATCACCATGCCCGATCTTGGCGGTCGTCGATTGACGCTCTCTGCGGGAGCGAATTTCCCGTCCAGCACATTTGTCAATGACTTTCACGTTGGCGACTTCAATCAAGACGGCCTTGACGACATCGTCAGCCGCCTCTCTTCGCCCGGATCGAGTCTGAATAACTCACTCTGGGTCGGGCAGACGAACTTCAATGGCACCGTCAGCATGACCCGTTCCCTGTGGGGACAATGGGGCCGCACCATCAACTGGGGAGCGGAGATCGTCGGCGACTTTAACGGAGACGGAATTGACGATCTGGCAGGAATCGAACTGAATCGTCAACTAGCGTGGGTTTCAATATCCGATCGAATGACTCTCACGCTCACCGGCTTCGGTCCCATTCTTAACGGAGAATCAATCGTTGATCTGGGATTGGCAGCCAGCGGACAAGGCGATTAGAGCGAATTGCAAGACAATGTTTGTGTTCTGTCTCGTGGATTGGCATTCTCGTTGCGTTGAGAACCGTCCACCGCGGACACACGGTAGTCCGTCGATCTCGACGGTGCGGTGCAAGACCTGCGTGGTGGGAGGCTCAGCGGCGGCAGCAAACGAGCCAACCAAGGT
>JAGQQQ010000015.1 GCA_020426125.1 Planctomycetaceae bacterium | reverse complement strand
TTAGCGTCGAGTTCAAGGAGCACCGGTCTTACGTTCCCGGCGATGATATTCGCACAATCGACTGGAAACTCTTTGGAAAGACCGATCGGCTCTACATCCGGGAGTATGAGGAGGAGACGAACCTCCGATGTACGATCCTCCTTGATTCGAGCGGGTCGATGGCTTATTCGGGATCGCGAAGCAACGGAGTCAGCAAACACGATTACGCGGTGCGAACGGCTGCCGCGTTGTCTTATCTGATGCTGCAACAGCAGGATAGTGTGGGGTTGGTGACCTTCAGCGACCACGTCCAGAAATATATCCCGCCCCGGGCTCGCCCAAAGCACTTGCGTGCGATCGTGGGAGAACTGCGAAAGCAACATCCGGCGCGAGAAACCGAACTCGGGGACGTTTTTCACGAGATGGTCGCCAAAATCCCCCGTCGCGGGTTGCTCATAATTCTGTCCGACCTGTTCGGTGACGTGGATCAGCTGATGAAGTCATTGGCTCATTTCCGGCATGCGAATCACGAAATTCTCGTCTTCCAGATCTGGGATCCCGATGAGCTGGATTTTCCATTCCGACAATGGACACAGTTCGAATCACTCGAACTGGCTTCCAATCGGCACCTGGTCGACCCAGCCCAGATCCGCCGGGCCTACCTGGAGAAGCTGGCCCAGTTCCGAGAGCAACTGACCAATGGCTGCAACCGGCACCGGATCAGCCTGGTTCCCATGACGACGGACCAGCCATACGCCGATTCGCTGGCAACCTGGCTGGCCTATCGGAGGAAGTCACGATGACCTTCCTCAATGGAACCCTTCTGTTCGGAGCGGCGGCGTTGCTGGTTCCGCTGATCATTCATATCCTCAATCGGAGTCGCTTTAAGACCGTTCCGTGGGGGGCCATGCACCTGCTGGAATCGGTGGTGAAAGTGAACCATCGTCGCTTCCAGATTGAGCAGTGGATTCTGTTGCTCCTTCGCTGTTCGATCCCCGTGTTGCTGGCATTCTGTCTCGCGCGACCAGTGCTGACGGGGGCCGATGGGCTTCAAGGGGATGCTCCCGTGTCTCTTGTCGTCCTCCTGGACACGAGCTATTCGATGGACACCTCTGACACGGCCGGAACTCGGTTTGGGAAAGCTCTCGCCGCGGCGGGTGACATCATTGAAGCCACCAGCCGGGGGTCGGAAATCTCTGTCATTATGACGGGCGGGAAACCGACCCCGTTGTTTGATCAACCGGTGTTCGATTCACAGGCGGTGCTCCGCCGACTCAAACAGCAGCAGGCTGGACTAGGGGCCAGCGACATGCGAGCGGCTCTTGACGAAGCACTCGGAACATTGGCTGCGATGAAGCAGGCACGCCGGGAACTCGTGATCATCAGCGACTTTCAACCAGCGGACTGGAGTTTCTCGGGAGGTGACGTGGCAAAGGGAATCCGTCAGCAGATCGAAGCGATGAAGGTTCCACCGGAACTGACGCTGTTCCAGGTCGGCTCCGCTGTCACGCAAAACCTTTCCGTGGACTCCCTCGAATTTCCACGCCGGGCCATCGGTGTCGGCCAGCGACTCGATGTGCGGGCCGTGCTCCAGAATCACGGCCCCGAGCCCATCGAACAGGCTCGCGTGACAATGAAAATCGACGGCAAGGAGACCAGCACGACACAGCTTTCGCTCTCTCCAAACGGCAGCACACAAACACTGTTTCCGTGCATCGTTGACCAGCCCGGGTCTCATACGCTGGAAGTCGAAGTGACGACGAACGATCCCTTGTTGAGCGACAACCGTTTCGCGGCGGTCGTGCAGATCTGGGATGTGATGAAGGTTCTATTGATCGACGGCGACCCCAGCGGCCAACCTCTCAAGGGAGAAACGGACTTTCTCTCCGTGGCATTGACTCCCTACACGTTTGGACGAGTGCAACTCTCCGATCTCGTCGAAACACGGACGATCAAGCCAAACGAACTGAAAGAGGAACATCTCCAGGAAGTGCGCGCCGTGGTTCTGGCGAATGTTTCGAAATTGAGCGACGATCAACTTGGCTGGCTCACCTCGTTCGTCGATCAGGGAGGCGCCCTGCTGATTACGGCTGGCAACCGAATCGACTTGAACTGGCACAACGAAAAGCTATTCGCGAAAGGGACCGGGCTCCTGTCGGCCCCCTGGGGAGAATCCAGAGGTACCATCGATGAAAAAGCCCCCGGACCGACGGCCCACATCATCGCGGAACACTTCGATCATCCGGCCCTGGAATTCTTCAATGCACCGACAAATGGCGATCTGTCAAAAGCCGAAATCCGACGCTGGCAGGCCGTCGGAGAACGAGACCTGATTGAGCCCGACGCAGAGGAAGCGGAGACGACAAATCGCGAAGCGGCTCTCGTTCTGGCTCAACTCGACTCGGGTGATCCGTTGTTATTGGAGAAACGGGTCGGCGATGGAGTGGTCGTGCAAATGACAACAGCGATCGATGGGGACTGGTCGGACCTGCCGCTTCGCCCATTTTATGTTCCCATGATGCAGCAGTTGCTCACAACGATGGCGTCCGGATTGGCCCCGTCGCGAAATATTGAAACCGGGGAACCAGCGGTTGCTTTGCTCCGGGGGATCGAATCGGAAGCCTCGCTATCGATGCTCACGCCTGAAGGGACCCGTCGCACCATTCAAACCGCGACGCAAGGGGGCCACGAGTTGGCGCGCTTCTCCGAGACGCAGCGACCGGGCATTTACGCTTTGACGTTGCCATCGACAGAGACCATCCACTTCGCTGCTGAAACGTCCCGGGGCGAGTCGGCGCTCGAAGTGATGGATCAGTCCGAGATGGCATCACTCGCGGAGAAAATGGGGGCGACGGTCGCGGAGTCCCCATCGAAATTTATTCAGCAGGACCGGCTGCGTCGGCATGGCCGAGAAGTCTGGCGACCCGTGCTAATGGGCTTGCTCAGCTTGCTGTTTCTGGAACTCGTTCTACAACAGCGATTCGCGAGGGTGCGAGGATGACGACCCTGCGATTCACGGGAGAGATTCCTTTCTGGCTCGGTCTGTTGATGGCCGTTATCGTCGGAGTTCTTTCCTGGCGGTATTACAATCGGGAGCGTTTTGATCTTTCGCGCCGGCTCCGCTGGCTGTTGCCGCTCCTGCGCTCCTCAGCGTTCTTTCTGGGGGTCATGCTGCTAACGGGACCAGTCCTCCATCACCGCCAGACAATTGGGGAACTGGGAAAGGTTCGGATCTATGTCGATGCGTCAAACAGTATGACGATGCAGGATCGGCATTTGCCGCTGGGCCGGAAAATTGCAATTGCCGAATCGCTCGGTTGGCTCCCCGTGAATAGTGTGGACCGAGGGAACCTTCAGATCGCCGAAGAACTGGCGGAAGCCCAGCGACGATTCGAGACGGGACTTCAGACCGATGACAGTGAAGATCCGAACGACCTCCGAGCAGTCGCTGAAGATTTTCTGGATGATCTCCAGTCGATTGCGAGTCGGATGCCGACCGCATTGACCGGGGCGTTCCGTTCCCGCTTGATCGAGCCGCTGACCGCATTGGCGATGGAGCCCGCTCCCGACCGTTCACAATTGTCCAAGCTGATCCCCATCGTTGAGGAACTTGAACAGGACCTTTTTCGAGATTTCGAGGCGATCGTCCAGGAGCGCCTTTCGGCTGGCGATCAGTCCTTGCAGTCGGCACTGACTTTGTTTGATGAGACTTCCCGTTGGCGAAGAGCCGTCTTGAGTCTTTCAGATTCCCCCGACAACCTCTTGGAGGAACTTCGCGAGCGGCATGATGTCTCGCTGTTTCAATTGCAGGGGGCTGATGCGTCACCATGGGATCTGACGCTAACCGAGACGAACTCCCCGCTGGAGTTTTCAAGCTCAACAGACCTTAGCTCCGGTCTGACCGCGTCCCGGTTTGCCCCTGGACAACTTGAAATGGGAGAGACCGATTCGCAAGCGAATGCCGCGATTATACTCATTTCGGATGGTCAACATAACTCGGGGCCGTCTCCGATTCAGACGGTTCGATTTCTTGGAGGGCAGGGGGTTCCTGTTTATTGCATCTCAACCGGAGCCCTTGAGCCGGCTCCAGATCTGGCGGTGACCTCCATTGAACATCCATCGCTGGTCTTTGCGAAGGACCAAGTCCGAGGGACGATGACGATCAAAGATTCCGTAAAGCCGGGAATTCCTTTCGTCGCCCAAATCGCCCACGGCGATACGGTTCTCTGGCAGCAGGAACTGGCGACGGAGAACCTCGCGGAGCGCCAATTGGAATTTGAGTTCGGCCTCGAAAGTCTCATGGATCAACTCGGCACGCAATTCGAAACGGACCTGGACCGGCATGTCCTGCCCATCAATCTGACGGCCTCGCTCTCCCCGCTTGCAATGGAATCGGAACTTAAGAACAACGAGCGACCGCTACGCCTGGCCGCCATCCTGAAGAGCGATAAAGTGCTCATCCTCGATGGCCGCCCCCGCTGGGAGACCCGTTATCTTCGTAATGCGTTCGAGCGGGACGAACAATGGCGTGTCAACACGATTCTGGCTGGAGTCGGGTCCGAGCAATCATCAATTCCGCGGGGAGACTCAGATGGTCAGTTTCCCGCCGACCGCGAGACCTTGTTCGACTACAACCTGATCATCTTTGGCGAAGTGGATCCCCAACTGTTAGAGGAACACGAACTCCGCTGGCTAAGGGAGTTCGTCGAGATCCGGGGCGGGGGGATCATCTTCATCGACGGGCAGCGTGGCCGACTCGCGAACCTGCCGTCTGAGACGCTCGGCAGCCTGCTGCCGGTTGAGTGGCTCTCTCAGGAGACCCCCACCAAGCCCAGGTCGCTTCGGCTTACGGATCGCGGTTCGGGACTGGCGGCACTGCGGCTGATCTCGGATGAACAGGAGAATCGCCAGTTCTGGATGACCCTGCCAACTCCCCACAGAGCTGTCTCGGTTTCGGCCCTTCCAGACACGGAGACACTCGCGGAGATCGACCTGAATGGAAACTGGCAACCTGTGATTGTCACCCGTCAGTTCGGATCCGGAAGAGTGTTGTATTTCGCCTCCGATGAAACGTGGCGTTGGCGATACAAGTCGGCCGACGTGTGGCATCAACGCTTCTGGAATCAGATTGCCAAGTATGTGATGCCTCGACCGTTTACGTTGAGCGATGAATACGTTTCGATCGACACCGGCTCCGTCAGTTACGGGGTCGGGGATTCGGTTGACATTCGCGTCCGTCTGCTGGGACTCGACGGAAAACCGGCCCGCGATGCCAGCGTTGACGCCTTGTTCTGGAGAAACGGGGAACTCTCGGCCACTCTCTCATTGACTGGCGATTCTCGTGTTCCCGGCCAGTATTCCGGTCGTTCGGCTCCCCTGTCCGAAGGAGATTACGAAGTTTCGATCCGCGCCGCGGGTTATAGTGCCGCAGCCCTGAAAGCGAGAACCGAATTTGTGGTCACCGCTCCCGAATCCGGAGAGATGACCGAAACGGCCGCGAACGAGCCGCTCCTCCGGCAGATGGCCTCTGCTTCCAATGGGGGCTATCTCCGAGAGGAAGAGCTGGG
>JAGQQQ010000285.1 GCA_020426125.1 Planctomycetaceae bacterium | reverse complement strand
ATTATCGGCGGCATCAAGCGGATCGGCAAAGCGGCCGAGAAGATCGTGCCAACGATGTGTCTGATCTACATCGCGGCCTGCCTGTATATCATCGTGATCCACTTCGACCGAGTCCCGGGACTGTTCGCCCAAATCTTTACGGAAGCCTTCTCCGGCAAGGCGATGGGAGGAGGAATCCTCGGCGTGCTTGTCGTCGGTGTCCAACGGGCCGCATTCAGTAATGAAGCGGGAGCGGGAAGCGCCGCGATCGCCCATAGCGCCGCGAAGACCAAGGAACCGGTTCGGGAAGGATGCGTCGCTTTGCTGGGGCCATTCATCGATACGATCGTCGTCTGCACCATGACCGCGCTGGTGATCCTCATCACAGGGGCATGGGACAACGAACAGTGGATCACCGATCAGGGGCTGCAAGGAGCCGCCCTGACCTCGCGAGCGTTTCGGGAAGAAATCAGTTGGTTCCCCAAGGTGTTGAGTATCGCCGTGACTCTGTTCGCGTATTCGACGATCATCTCCTGGAGTTACTACGGGGAGAAAGCTTGGGAGTATCTGTTCGGAGCGAGGACAACCGTGCTCTACAAAGCTCTGGCGGTGATTGCTGTCTTTGTGGGAACCGTGGTCAATCTCGGGAGCGTGCTCGACTTTTCCGATATGATGATTCTGGGGATGGCCTTTCCCAACATTCTGGGTGTGGTTCTGTTGTCCCCGAAGGTGAAGAAGGATTTGCACGCCTACTGGGCTCGCTACAAAGCGGGTGAGTTCCCCACTTACAAATGACTGGAAGAGGTTGGCTATGTCAGCGCTAAAACATGATGTCGTCCTGGTACCCGTGGACTTTTCGGAAGAGTCTCAAAATGCCTTGCTCGCTGCGGCCGAGTTGACTGGCGACGTGACCAAGCTTCGCTTGCTGCACGTTCTGCCGCCGCTCGAAGCGATGTCGCCCGGTGTCGTCTGGGGAGATCTTTCCGACGAGAAACGGGAAGACGCGGTGATCGAACATGCCAAAGGGTTCCTCGCGGCCAATGGCATGTCGGATGCCGCCTTTGAAGTCCGCGTCGGCAGCTTGGGACATGAGATCACCGAGTATGCGAACGAGATCAACGCAGACCTGATCGTCATCTCATCTCATGGCTACCACGGTATCAAGCGGATGCTCCTCGGCTCGACCGCCGAAGCGGTGATTCGGCATGCCCACTGTGCGGTACTCGTGATGCGACGGCAGGATGCGGAGTGAGCCCCGAGCGTACGCTACGAATCCTTTCCGGCGAAGACCGATCGCTATTGGCCCGCGGCCTCCGTCCGCTGTTGACGATGGCCTCCTGGGGGTACACGGCTGCGACGGACTATCGCAACTGGCGTTACGACCGAGGACGCAATCGCATTCACCGCGTCGACGTGCCCATCATTTCGGTTGGGAATTTGACGGCCGGCGGGACAGGGAAAACGCCAACCGTTGCGTGGCTTGCAAACTGGCTCAGAGGGGCCGGCGAGTCCCCCGGAATTTTGAGCCGGGGCTATCATGCACTGGACGGGGCCGATAGCGAAAGATCGGAGAACGATGAGAAGCGGGTTCTCGATCTGCATTGTCCGGGAATTCCCCATGTGCAGAACAAAGAGCGATTCGACGGGGCCGTTTCGCTGATTGCCGAGCACGACGTGTCCGTCATCGTGCTCGACGACGGCTTTCAACATCGCCGGCTGCATCGCGATTTTGACTTGGTCCTGATCGACGCATTGAATCCCTTCGGGTTTGGGCATCTCCTTCCGCGTGGGCTGTTACGGGAGCGGAAGGCGAATCTTCGGCGAGCGGACGCGATCTTGATCACACGTTGCGAATCATCGAGCGATTCGCAGGTGGAGGCCATTCAGGATGAGTTGTCTCGATGGACCGACGCTCCGGTGTATCGAACGGCCTTCACCCCGACACGGTTGATCAATCGCGAGGGGCAAACGCAACCTTTGGAACTGGCGGCGACGAGATCGGTCTGTGCGTTCTGCGGGATCGGCAATCCCCAGGGATTTCGCCGGACATTAGCGGGGCTGGGAGCGCCCGTGACAGACAAGAAGTTCCGTTCATTCCCGGACCATTATCACTACACGGAAGCCGATCTCAAACAGATTTCCGAAATGGGGATCGCCAGTCATGCGGAACTGTTTTTGACCACACAAAAGGATCTGGTGAAGATGCCGAGATCGGAATTGTCGGGGCGACCGATTTATGCGGTCGAAATTGCGCTGACGTTTCGCGATGATACGGGGCCGCTGTTTGAGCAGTTCAACTCGGCGTTAAAGACGCGGCATCGTCCGGAGGACAATGGCTAAACGGTCGAGTTTCGAGACAAGAAACAATCGAACAAATCAGAGAAATTCGCATATGTCATCCACACCGCTTGTCGGCATCATCATGGGAAGCCAATCGGACTGGGAGACGATGCGCCCAGCTCAAGAAGTCCTGCAGCAGTTCGACGTTCCGCACGAATGCCGGGTGGTCTCGGCGCATCGCACACCGGAATGGATGTGCGAGTATGCCCGAACCGCCGAGGACCGCGGCTTGGAGGTCATCATCGCCGGGGCAGGGGGCGCGGCCCATCTGCCGGGAATGGTGGCTTCTCAGACGGTGCTGCCCGTGTTGGGAGTTCCTGTGAAAAGCCGGGCCTTGAATGGGCTCGACTCGCTGCTTTCGATCGTCCAGATGCC
>JAGQQQ010000284.1:8184-16104 GCA_020426125.1 Planctomycetaceae bacterium | reverse complement strand
CCAAGGTCGTTCAGGGCTTCGCAGACTTTCATGTGTGTCTTCCCCTGATCTCGAAGTTCTGCCGGTATGATGTTCTTTGGTCGCCGTGGTTTTGGTGTCGGTGGGGAAGGTGTCCTGGTGGGGATCGAGAGTCTCGCCAGCGGGGATGGGCGATGCGATGCACATCACGGCCATGACAACAACCGAGGATTCGAGGGCGTTGGCAGGTTCTTGACTTAAAGATCGAGAGGGAAATCGGTGAGCCGTTCGATGCCTGATTCGGTGACCAGATAGTCCTGCTCCAGGCGAATTCCCGCGTGAAGCGACTCGCAGTACAACCCTGGTTCAGCGGTGAAGCAGTCCCCCACTTCGAAGGTGTCGTTCCAGTCGGGATTCAGATGGGGGGCTTCATGAGGAAACAGTCCGAATCCGTGTCCCAAATGGTGAAAGAAGGCTCCTGGTGTGTGTCCATCCAGCATTACCTTCGCCTGCTCAAACAGTGAACGGCAGGAGACTCCAGGGCGGACCGTCTGTTCGACCATTTCAAGAACTGCCACGGTTGCCTCCCAGGCGGCGATCTGGTCATCCGTGGGCCAGCGGTCGACCGCAAACGTTCGGCAGTTGTCGGCGTAATAACCTCGATAGGCGGGACCAAGATCGAGGATGTACAGTTCCCCGGCGCATGCGGCCCGCCTGCGGGGGGGACCGCCGGGGGAGTGACACTGGAAGTCGTTCCCCAGTGCCGTGAGCGGTTCACCCGCTTCCTCGACGGCCGCGGCGTGAAGCTGATTGAAGACTTCCAGTTCGGAAATCCCGGGCGCGATGATTTCACGAGCCCGGGAGTACATCGCTGTTGTGCAGGCAATGGCTTTTCGAATCATCTCCAGTTCATCGGAGTCCTTCCTTCGGCGGAGTTGCCAGAGAAGGGGATCGATGTCCGTCCAGGACGAGGGATTCCCCAGGAACATCGCGACTGCGGCGGTGGTCTGAGAACCTTCCAGACCGATGTATTCGAGTTGACGGGAGCCGAGAGCGTCCTTTAGAGCGGCTGCCGCATCCAAGAGTTGGGTCTGGGTGAGCGTACAATGCCTTTGTGCCGCGAAAGTCACACACCGATCGGCGGCGTGTCCATCTGGTTCCTCATTCGGAGCGATGAGCAGGCAATCTTCGTCGACATTCAGGCAGACGATTGCCTGCATCAGACGGTGCGGACGGAAGCCCGTGAGATACTGGATGTTCTCAGGGGTGATCAGGATTGCGTTGTCGATGCTCGCCGCCGCGAGGCGTTCGCGAAGTCTCGCTTGTCGTTGCCGACAAAACTCCCTGCTCAGTGTGGGTTGTGTCACGCCGCTTTTCCTCAAAGTGGTGCGATTCTGGCATCCGTGCCGCGTCGACCCCTTCCACCAACGTCCGGAACACCTTTCGAGTCAGAAGCGATTCCGATGGTAGAGAGTCTCTCCGAATCGAGTCTGGCCGTTGCCGCGGCCCATTCGACACAGACGAGTTACTCCGAATCTGTAGCGACCTTCATTTGAACGATCAAGCCGGCGGTGCGGTCCTCCAACGATTTGCGGTTGGGGACATGACACTTCAGACAGTGATTTTCCAGCGTGATGGGCATCGCCCGGCGGAATGTTCCATCCGCCGTTTCTTCGTAAAAAGCCTTTTTATTTTTGAGTGCCATCGCGGCGGCTTTTTCAAAGTCATCGCGAGCGATATGGTCGGTGTTCATCGGTTGCCCCTCAACGGCCAGCCAGCGAATTCGCACTTGCTGCTTGTCTTCCAGTTCCCGAAAGACTTCCCGTAGGACCCCGGCGGGGATCGGGAGTCCGTCATCCTCGCGAAAGTACCGGTCATGGACGACGCGTAATGCGGAAGCCATCGCGGTATGAAGAACCTCCGCCTGCCGACGGGCTTCATCGACGGTGCGGACCGTTTCCCGATTCTGTTGGCCTGCCATTGGGGAATCGTCCCCATCAGAGGCGAAGCCGCATCGAATCCCCGGGTTCCCAGAGTTCAGCAAACCGCCGAGGAAAACGACGGCCAAGACAATTTTCAAAAGTCGCATGTGACAATTCCTTGTCTTTCGATGTTCGACTGAAGGAATGCAGAAGCGGATCAATTACGGACACCGGTATTCGACGAATTCGCCTCGGCTTCCTCTTCAGGAAGCGTGTCCCCTTCGCGAACGGGGACACTGACAATTAATCCCGCGAACTTGGGCGTGGTCGACGTGCCTCGTCCAAATCCATCGTGGCAATGCAGGCAGCCACCATTCAGAGAGATCGGAATCGCGCGGCGGTAGAACCCCTGTTCAATCGTCTCGACCTTCGCGTCACCCTTTCTCAATGTTCTCGCGGAGCGTTTTTCGAAGTCGGTTCGAGGATCGTGGTCAATGTTCATCGCTTTCAAGCTGACGGAAATCCAGCGAGCCTGGGAATGGGTTCGTTGCTCCATCTCCCGAAAGACCGCTTCCATCGCTCGCGCTGGAACGACGGCGCGGTCGCCATGAAAATAGCTGTGATGAAGCATCTCCAACGTGGCGAGATAGACCTGTTCGAGCAACTCCGCCCGCTGCCGCGCCTCTTCGACGGGATAACGTGTTGATATGTCTTCGCCGGGCTTCTCTGACAACGTCGTCTCCTCCTCCGCGGTGGTGATGGATGCACCGATCGCGAACATGGTCCCCGTTACCAAAAACCAAGTGAATGTTGTGGATAGACGTTTCATCGTGAACCCCACAGAGCAAAAACTGGATACAATTATCCAGAATTATGCCGTACAGACATTTGGAGCACAAGCGGAAACTTCGATGTCGCCCGGATTCGTGATTCCAGTGAAAAGGCCCCGCGTCTCCGAGAACGGAGTCGCGAGGCCTTCGGGAAGGTTTGCGGGGATCGAGGGATTGCTATTCTGTCCGGATTTCCGCCGGGATGTTTCCCCCTAGGGCGTCCGTTCCGCCAGAGGCGAAGAAGTCATTGAGTTCGATAATGGCGGGACCAAGCAGGAACAGATAGACTGCGGGCATCAAACAGAGCACCGTTGGGAAGAGGAGTTTGAAAGTCGCGGCGTTGGCCTTTTGGTCGGCCCGTTGCCGGATGCTTTCCCGCATTCCGTCACTGTAGTCTGCGAGAGCATGGGAGACGCTTGTCCCCATTTGCTCCGTCTGAATCAGGAGGGATGTAAACGAGTGAACTTCCGGGACATCGACGCGGGCACTGAAATTTGTCAACGCCTGGGAGAGATTTCCGACATGAGCCTGATCCGTGACGATCTTGAGTTCTTTCGACAAAGCCGGATAGACCTCTTCGAGTTCTTTGCCCACACGTCCGAGCGCCCGGGGAACGGTCATCCCCTGTGAAACGCACATGTTCAACAGATCGAGCATGTCGGGCATGCCGTTTTCGATTTCGCGGAGGCGTTCTTCCGAGCGACCTTGAATCAACAGGCCGGGTAATGACCACCCGATGATCGGTCCGACGATCAGCCCCGCGAGGAGCAGGTTTTCCATCTCCGGTGGAGCGATGACCAGCAGGATTCCAAAGAAGACCAAGGGAATCATGATCCCAAGATAACGCAATGCGGCGTAGTTATGCCATGCGTGTGGTTCGTAATAGCCAGCGTTTCGCAGGAGCCGCGTTTCTTTTCGCCGACGCTCGTCCGTTGTCGGCAGCAACGCGGCCAGAGACGATGTCACGGGACCAAAGTTGTAATCGTCTGTCCGTGCGTAGGGATAATCTTCTTCGACGTCGTCGAAGAAATGGCCCTGCCGGTTTTCCTGGACCGGCTCCGGAGTCCAATTCACTCCCGGCGTGGCGGAACGGGTGGCCGATGCCGTCTTAGCTGGAATAGGCCGAACCTCTTCCTCGGAATGAATCGAAGCCGACGCCGGAAGCGGAGGGGCTTGCCGGACTTCGACGGATTCTCCCGTGGGGAGAGTCTTCCGAGCCGTCGGTTGGCCAAACTCAGATTCGACGACTGGTTGGGACGAAACCCCTTTCGGTCGTTTTTTCGCCATGGGTCGTCCCACCGGTTGGCTGTTATGGCGACGCCATCGGTAGAACTTGTAAATCAGGTAGACGGTGACGGCGAGTGCCACCCCCGTGATCAGAATCATTTTCTGGGTTGGTTCCATGGCGTGATTTTCCAAACGTCGAAGGTCGACGAGCCGAGTTCGTGTTCCAATACCGTTGTCTCAGTTTTCGCCGCCTACAGTTGGCGGCTCTTCTGGAGAATCCGGACCACCCAGATGGCGCCCACGAATTCCAGAACGAATGCCGCGATTGTCGTCCAACGGCCCCAGGTGCTTGCCAGCAGTTCGTTCAGATAGTTCCCGTCCCGGAACACAAAGAACAGCAAGATCACCATCGGCAGTAAGATCATTAACGTGGCGGTCGCTCGACTGGCCGCAGTCGCGGCACGGAGCCGCCCTTGGAACTGCAGGCGGTCTCGGAGGGTTTGCGACAGCCGTTCCAGTACGGCGACCAGATCGCCCCCTGTTTGCCGGTGGACGGACAAGGCCGTCGCGAGAACGCTCGTGGAAATGAGGCCGGTGCGTTTCGGCAATTCCCTCAAAGCTTCATCGACGTTCAATCCCAAGGAGAGCTTGCGGGTACAATTTCGCAGTTCCGCTCCCAGGGGATTCGGCGTGTCGCCAGCGACGAGGGAGAGGCAGTTCTCCAGGCTGCGGCCAGTTTTCGCCGCGCGAGCCAGTTCGTCGATCATGGGAGGCATCTGCTGGGAGATTTGGCCTTGTCGGCGGGAGCGCCAGACCATGGCAAACAAGGTCGGGATGAGGAATCCGACCATGCCTCCGAAGGCAGTCGTCAACAGGTTTTCCTGGTAGACGAACGCCAATCCCCCTACGGCGACTGCGCTACATAACGACAAGGCGAGGACCATGCCGGGGGTGATGCCCAACCCGGACTGCAACATCAGTTCGTCGAACCAGGTGTTTAGTCGGTTGCCGAACGACCCATCTCCCTCGACTGCGTACTGTTCATCGTCGCGAAGAATCTGGGAGAATTCCGAGTGTTGTGAAATCGTGATTGCCATAAGTCTGCCTGAGGGCTCTTTGAGTGTCTCAATCGCGTGTGGTCGATCGTGCGAACAAGGCTTATTTCAGGTAGTGGTCCGTGCGGTATTCTCCGCCGGTCTTCAACTCCCGGGCGGTGAAGATACGAGGATTCATATCAAAGCCCTTGGAGGCCATCCGCCGGAGGCTTTGAGGTTCGTACCCGGTGGCATAAAAGGACCCGAGCATCTTTCCATTGGCGTCCATGCCGGCCATGCGGTAGACAAAGATGTCCTCCACGTCGAACTCTCCATTCGTCACGCCTGTGAGTTCCGAGATCCGCATCACCTTTCGTTCCCCGCTGCTCAAGCGGGCAATGTGCACAAACACTTGAATCGCGGAGGCAATGTATTGCCGGGTAACGTGCGATGGGAGGTCCGCACCGGACAGGGCGATCATTAACTCCAGCCGGTGTAAGGCATCTCGCGTATCGTTGGCGTGGACGGTGCTCATCGAACCGTCGTGACCGGTATTCATGGCTTGCAGCATGTCGAGAACTTCTCCTCCGCGTGCTTCCCCAACGATGATTCGGTCAGGACGCATTCTCAGGGTGTTTCGAAGCAGGTCCCGTTGGGAGATGACTCCTTTGCCCTCGACGTTGGGAAGTCGTGTTTCTAGTCCGACGACGTCTTTTTGTTGCAGTTGCAACTCCGCGGTTTCCTCGATTGTGATCACGCGCTCGGTCGAGGGGATGAACCGACTCAGGTTGTTGAGCATGGTCGTTTTACCCGCACCGGTACCACCCGAAAGCAGGATATTCTGTCGACCACGGACCGCTTGAATCAGGAAGTCCGCCATTTCCGGGGCGAGTGTGCCCATCCGGACCATGTCTTCGATCTGGACGATCTGTGTCTTAAACCGACGAATGGACAACGTCGGCCCTCTCAGAGCCAAGGGCGGGATGACCGCGTGCAAACGAGAGCCATCAGCGAGTTTCGCGTCGACCATTGGCGACACCTCATCGATTCGGCGGCCCGCTTGTCCGACAAGACGCTGGATGAAGTGCAGCAAGTGCTCGTCACTGGCGAACCGGATGTTCGTCCGTTCGAGAAGACCGCTCCGTTCCACGAACACCGTATCGCAACCGTTCACCAGAACGTCGCTGACATCGGGGTCATCCATGAGTTTCTGAAGCGGCCCGAAGCCATAGATTTCGTGCATCAATTCGTGCACCATCCGGCCCCGTTCGTCGTCATTCAGATCATGGGATGCCCGGTTGGTTAGGTGTTGGGCCAGGGACTCAAGCTGCCGACGAAATTCGGCTTCGCCCAACTCACCGGCTTTCGACATGTCGATGGCATCGACAATCTGCCGGTGCAGACGGCTCTTGACTTCCTGAAAATGTCGAGCGCCGTCCACGGTTTGTTCGGTTACAGCCACCATCTTGTCATCTCCTGTCACGTTTTATGCGCAGTCCGGAAGTTAGGAATGAAGGACTATTGAGTCAGGGAAAGTCGGTACAAATATCGGGACCCCTCCACGTCGCCGTGGTACAGGGCCTCCTCATCAAGGACGGCCATTCGCGTCGCCATCACGGAAGGCTGGAGAACCAGTTCGACACCCTCCGATTGGAAATGGCACTCCATGAGTCGGGCGGCGACTAGCCGGGTCACCTGAACTTCGCCGGCGTCCTCTTCCCCCGCGTCACCGGCGTAGAGGGCGATCAGGCGAACCTGACCAATTTGCTGTTCGAGAACCGAACGTCCCGATTGATCGATTTCACGTGTCGATGTGAGCACGAGATCATCGGGAGCGACGGGGAATTCCCCCCCATAGGATTTCAGATCCTCGGGGGACCACCCATTTGCAAATTGGTATTCCATGGTGCCGGAATCCATCCCAGCGATCAGGATCTGCACAAGGTTTCCTGGTTTTCCCGGGAGCTTTGACTGAAGTCGAATTTCGGGAAGTCCGTCCGCCTCGTGGACGATCTTGCGCTGTGATTCGTCCCAGCGAAGATTGTCCGGGCCTTGTTGTTCCTCGATGTGGGGAATCCAAGCTGGCAAGGGCGAATCAGGGATCGGTTCTTCCCGAACCGCCAATGGCCAGACTGGGACGGGCACTTTCCCATACGGACGGACGCTACGAACCAAATTGTTAATGGATGCTTCGGCCTGGGATCTGACATCCGTGTCGAATCGACCCGTGAATGCGGGCATCAACATCCCCACGGGATTGCCATGGGCTTGGTCGCGAAACGCCCACACCATGACCGTATCTGGGGAGAAGTTGGTTTCGAGAACATCGCGATTGCCGGTATTCCGGCTGACTGCGACGCGACCGAATCGCAGTTCCACGACCGCTGGCCGGTTCACGACGGGCGAAGTCTCGGCGAGTTGCTGAGCCTTGACTTCGGCTAATCCCCTTCGATCCGAGGTGTCTCCGTTGGTGAGCAGAAGACTGTCATCAACGAGAGTCCGTGCGGCAGCCAACGCGGCCGCTTCCGCGGAATGACGAAGCTCCGCCTGAGCATTGGTTAACCAGACCTGATTGAGGACGAGAGCCATCCCTGCCCCAGCCAACAGGATGGCCACACCCAAAGCGGGAATCAGTGATCCCGTTCGAGAGGTCGCGAGAGTCGATTTGGTCGGGTGGATGTTCACGGTGATTTTGTTGGTTCAGTCAAAGGGGGTTGTCTCGGCGGTCCGTGGATTCTGAGAATCACGGCGCGAGGCCGCGCCGCAATCCCCAAGGCAGACGACTTTCACCCGGGACTAAAGGCTGCCTTCCTGTCGACCTCCCGCCCCAGCGGACGTATTGCCAAAGGGAGAATTGACCCCAGGAGCACTATTGTTTTGCAGGGTTCCGGCGGGAAAGTTGTTGTCGCGGAAACGATAGCGGTACCGTCCTGATGGAATCGTCGAGTG
>JAGQQQ010000284.1:0-8174 GCA_020426125.1 Planctomycetaceae bacterium | reverse complement strand
CGATGCGGCGACCATTACGGAATTCATGCTCGCTTCGTCCTGTCCCGGAGTAGTGTTCCGTCACAAAGGTGTCATCTTCGGGTTCTTCTTCTGGGACCTGTTCAATGCCCAGGATCTGATGAAGCGTGACTCGTTCCGCGCCATCAACACTGATTCCGCCGGTTCCCTGGCCAGTCGGGTTGTAAGCGAACTGAAGTTCCCCATTGCTTTCCGCGAGCAGGAGAATGTTCGCCTGTTCGGGAGTCAGCTCAAGTGTCAGAGACGTTCCTCGACGGGATGATCCACTCGAACCCGTGGAACTGCCGTTCATTTCGACAACACGAACTCCTTCGACGAGAGTCAGGATCATCGATCCGACTTCCTCTTGATTAGGAAAACTGCCGGGCAGAAATTTGACGTCCACAAAGTCGCCGGGGCGGATGACGCTGTCATTCAAGACGGCGCGGTCCCCGGTGCTGATGGTGACCAGCTTCATTCCGGGAGCGACTTCCGGTTTGGGCTTTTCTCCGGGCGGGTACAGGTCAGTCGATTTAATCGGCTCCGCGGCGGTGATCGGGTTCTTGACAACACGACCGATGATCACCCGCTGAGAACGGACGACATCCCGAGTAATCTTTGAGATCCGGGAACGGCCTTGCGCCAGGTGCGCCTCGGTGATTACGGTCCCTGGAGGAAGATCCGTCAGGGCCATCGGAACTTCCATCAGCGGATCACCCGGTGGGGCTTCAGCCGTGGCGAACATTTTCTTTCCGACATATAGAACCACCAACAAGCCGATGATTCCGAGCATCATCACGGTCAAAAAGGCGGGGGACAGGCGTCTCACGATTGATTCTCCACCAAAGTTTGTGGCAAAAGGCCAAAACGGTCTCGCTGGGCCGTTGTTCTCAAAAGCGCTGCGTCGTCCGTTGACCAGTCACAGCCACTCCCGGTGGCTGACGTATTAGGAAACTTCAACGATCAATAAATAACCAGTTGGTTCTTGGATTACTCTTTTAACATCCGCGTTTCCGCAATCAGATTGCGCCCACGCAGGTCATAGCCAATCGGCCACAACAAATTCGGCGCGGTGACCGACATCGGAACTTCGACTTTGACAATGACCTCATCCCCGGACGACTCTCCCAACAGGGATGCGACCTGGACGGTCTCTCCATAGCGAGGTCCCAGCGTCCGCCGAACTTCCTCGGTGACGGACTCCTCTGAAACGGTCCCAACACTGGCGAGTCGCGCTCCGTTGCGGGCGGCTTGAATGACGTCCCCACGGGCGTAGAGCAGAAACGAAAACTCCACAATTCCGGAGAACAGGATCAGGACAATCGGGAGGACAAGCACGAGTTCCATGCTGATGGACCCTCGTCGCCTGGTTGGCCATTTTGTCGTGTGACGTTTCACTCGGTGTCCTCCTTCGCAATCGCCTCAGATGCCGTTCCCTCAATTTCTTGCGGTTCGGGTTGAGTGTCTTCTGTCTTGTTCGCGGATTCTGTTGTGGCTTCCGCGGCCGGCGTTGCTGGGAGTTCCTCTTGGGCTCCGACTGATTTGTTCAACACGGGCAGATACCAGAACAGAACCAGCCAAGTTGCGACAGCAACAGGGGCCGCATAAGTCATGACGCGACGCCCAATCTTCTGGTCCTGGGTTTCCGCCGTCGGCTTTTGTCCAACCGGGGTCTTTCCGGTTCCCAGATATTGTTTCTTCATTCCCTTGACGCCACGGAACGCGACGCTTTTTAGCAACACAAACGCTGTCGACAGAATGATCAGGAGGGTGCTCACGACGAGAACCGCGACCGTCAGACGAAAGCCCAGCCAGACACTCAAGGCGCCCATCAGCTTGACGTCGCCGCCACCGCCTCCGCCGACAAACCAGAGCACGAAGAGCAGGCCGAAACCAACCAAAAATCCCAACGCCGCGGAACCAAGATGGTGCCAGCCGAACATCACAGACATTCCCAGCTGATAAACCCATCCGGCAAAGAACATGGGAATGGTCAGCTTGTTCGGTATCCTTTTGAAACGGGAGTCCCAGACCGCTGCTGTCGCCGTAAAGGCCCCGGAGGCCAAAACGAGCAGCAGTAAGGCGGGATGCAAGTCAAACATTCCGGGAGCTCCTGGAAGAAAAACGGACCATTGGCAATTCCACGATGTTGAAACACTACGACATGTTTCGAAAAAGACCGTTCAGTCTGCCCATTTTCTCCAACATTCCCCGTTTCATTTTTGCAACGACCATCACAACAGGAAGTCGCGAACGTTGAGTTGAACGGGATTCGCCCCGGATCGCGAATCTCCCGCCGAAAAGGCGTTGCAACCGGTGTGATCGCGCGAGTCAGTACAAACGATCGCGGGAAACGAATTCGAGTCCGGTCATGCAGATCACTTCCCGCGGATCCGTAGATAACACGACTCCCATTCCGATAAGCGGGACCTGACAACGTCACTTTCCACAGGCTTCATCATTCGAAAGGTCATTGATCATCGCGCCGTAAGAAAGGTCTTTGGAGATCATTCCAAACTCCGCATGTAAAAATGGGTTGGCTGAGAAGCATGCGAAGAGGTTGCGGGGGTTACAACGATTTTCCCTAACGGAATGTTTCTTAACGGAGTGAGGAAACTGGCGAATGCCCACCATCTTGCCGATTGAAGGAAAAGGGTTTCAGACTGGGTTTCGTGCGGGGTTCCTCCTTCACGCAAACTCACGGTCGTGCGGCAACGACCAAAGCAAATTTTGTTTCCTCTAAAGCAAGGACGTCCGAACCCATGCGCAAGACTAACTTTTTTGCCCAGATCGCCGCATGTGCCGCGGGTCTGGGTCTCCTCCTCCCAGGGGGAGCTATCCAGGCAGCCAATACCCAGGTTGCCAAGAGTGTTCGTCAGATTTCCAGCGACGTGATCCTGACCAACGGTTCCATCACCGGCCAGTACCTGACTTCGGCAGGAACGGCTGTTGAAGGGGCTGTGGTTTCCGTCCGTCAAGGCGGTCAGGAAGTTGCTCGCACGATGACCAACGCCAATGGCGTGTTCGTTGTGAGCGGCGTCAACAGCGGCGTCTACGAAATCGCCACCGCTGGCGGTGTCGAAGTCGTCCGTGCCTGGGAATCCACCGTTGCTCCGCCTTCCGCTCAACAGTTCGCGACAATCGTCGTGGACGATGCCGTTCGTGGTCAGTGCGACGATGGTTGCGCCAGCTACGCCTGCGGTGGCGGTGGCAGCATGATCGCCGGTCTCGGCGTTGCTCTCGGTGTGGCTGGTTTGGCTGTCGGCATCGTCGGCATCGCGAAAGCGACCGACGCTGAAGACGAAGCCGATGCCCTTCGGGATCGCATCGACGATCTGGAAGATCGCATCGAAATGCTCGAAAGTCCATAAGCTTTGCTTATGACTTCCGCGGTCAAAACAAAAACCCGCTTGGCTCTCGCAGTCAGGCGGGTTTTTGCCATTTGAGAAAAGGGACGACCGACCGTAACGCAGCGCTGACCCTTTCATTGGAAGCCTGAGGCGGAATTTGGCGCTTTGGAAGGGGCCTATCCCGCGATTGGGGGGCGAGTGGCTCATCAAGTGTGAATTCGGAATGCCTCCTGCCGAAAATCCTCCCCAATTGCGAAAGGTTGTCTTGCCCGTCGTCCGGCTCTTCCAGACGGGTTTCATAAAGTGTGGGCAGTGTGATCGCAAAATCGCTTTTGTTCCCACACAGGATTGCCTTCTCGCATTTGGAATGAACGACTGGGAATTCCGAGAGTCGGCGTTTAGATGGTGACCACATGTGAGGGAAAATCTCGCTGCTGGGAGAACCGTTTCCCGTCGGAGAATTGGCGCTCACCGCACAGACGGACTTTTCCGCAGGTCGCGAAGTGGGATCCTCTCGATGGACGATTGATGGTCTGGCTCCTCTCGCGAAGAGGATGGAATCCCATCTCCCAGACTTTCGGGTTCGCCAATGCTGGAACGGAACCATAGTGTACAAAACTATCAGGAACTTCACGCTTACGTACACGCAACGCTCTGCGAGTCGGAGAACCTTCTGCCGGAGCAATTCGTGACCCAGTCTCGAATGCTCATGGCGAAAAACCAGCTTTGCGGGATCCAGTTCTCGCTACATGGCCTGAGAAATGTCCGCTTGGGGGCGATCTGGACGGCGGATCAAAACGTGATCTACTTCTATAATGCCCGAGGAGAACGGGATTTGAAGGTCAAACTCGATGGTCGCTTCTCCGTCGAGATTGCCCAGTCCGCGTGATGGGGACCCCAGCCAGAGACCACGAAACGCGATTCCAATGCAATCGGATATCCAGTGAGGATTCCGCTTTGGACGTCGGACGGAGAGCCGTGCGGCTTCTCCTCTTTTCTCACATCCCGTGTCAATCGCTTGAAACCGTAGCGATGTCGTTGGTTCCGGTCTTCACCCGCGAAACATCTCTTGCGTATTTCCCCTTGGTTCTGGCGTCCAACGGTCGTTGCCTCCCTCCACAACGCTAGAAGGACGGTGGCGGAACCGAGTGGGGTTGGTAGAGGCCAGACCAATCGCGACGCCATTCCTCTTGGAATCCGCAAGATTGATGCCCTTGAAATTCGGGGTCAACTGTACCTTTGTTCGCCAATCTGGAACTGATTCCCCGAGAGAGGGATTGTGGACTTGTTGGCACGAATCGCTCGCGAGCGGAGTTTCCCCCCGTGGTCAGTCAATTCGAGAATTTTCCTGTGAAGCCGTCGCTCTGATCCCGGCAGAGAGTGACCAAAGCCTGAACGGCTTCCAAGAGGTTTCGACAAAATCGCAGGAAGAATCGGAAGTTGGTCGCTCGTCCGCCATTCCCGCAATCGTCGCGGCGGATTTGGAGATTCCCTTCAACTGACATTTTTCACGCGAAGAAAGTGAGCAATCTATGAAAGTCCTCTTCCCACGACCTGGATTCAATCGGATGCGTTCTCAACTGGCCTGTTTTGTGGGAGCCGCCCTATTCCTGTGTCTCGCGTCAACCGGACTACGTGCCGATGACAAAGGGGACTTGCTGACTCAGATCAATGTCAGCCGCGCGTCCATGGGCATGCGCCCGCTGAATATGAATCCGATTCTGACGAGAGTCGCGCAAGATTGGTCGAACTACATGGCGACCAACAATTATTTCAATCACCTCAGCCCCGATGGGACGACCCCTCAGCAACGAGCCCAGCAGGCGGGATATAAGGGAAACGGCGGCTGGGAAAATATTGCCGCCGGACAAAACACAGCCCAGGAAACCTTCAATAGCTGGATGAACTCCGACGGGCACAAGGCCAACATGCTGAATCGTGATTTGAACGAGGTTGGCATTGGAATCGCCACCAACGGTCAGGGGGTCAAATACTGGACGATGCTGGCCGGGATTGGCAGCCACTCTTCCACGCCTCCGCCTGTCGCCCAAGCGGATTGGAAAGACGAGAACACTCAATTTAGCGGCGGCCCAATCATGGTGACCCAACAGTTCATTCAGAATGCCGCTCAGAATGATCCGAAACGCCCCGGTTTCAAAGTTGAGATTCGTTCTGGTGCCTTACGTGCCGATCGCGAATACACGATCGAGACTAAGAGTGAACAATTTAACACCTATGTCAGGCTGGAAAATTCCCTCGGGGAGGAAGTAAACGGAGCCCAAGGCAATCCAAACGCCAAATTCACGTTCCGTCCACCAGTCAACGGGACGTACCGGCTCGTCGCGGGTTCTGCGAATCAGGGGGCCACTGGGCCGTTCCAACTCTGGCTGACGAGCAATCCCGCCAACTAACTTCCTTCGGCTCTTGTTCCTCTGCTCACAGACGTCAAGACCAGGCCAAAAAAATCTCTTCCCCCCCAGCATTCGAATTTGACCGGATGTTGGGGGGCTTTCGTTTCTCCTGGTCCTCTGGGAGCTGCGGCTCAAGGAGAGTCGGAGTCGGGATCGGTCGGGGACGAGCCACCCGATCGGAAAGGGAGGAAAACTGGCGATCGGGGTGTC
This sequence comes from Planctomycetaceae bacterium, assembly GCA_020426125.1. Lineage (GTDB taxonomy): Bacteria > Planctomycetota > Planctomycetia > Planctomycetales > Planctomycetaceae > HKST-UBA70. The sequence goes on along the minus strand of JAGQQQ010000284.1, from coordinate 2,206 downwards.
AATAAGGAGTCTCTTGAAGCCAAAATTGATGGGGATTCGGTTGCATCAGGCGAGGCCGTTTGCCATAATTCTCCGTTCCGAATTCTGAAAGAAATTGACTGTGTCCTCCCTCGGGGATCATTTTACATGGCGACTTTGACTAAAACAGACATCCGCAAGATCCGTAAAAAACGGGCACGTCTTAAGAGAAAGATGAAGTGCCGCTTTTGTCCGGATGGTGTCATCCCGCGTCCCGTCTACGTGGATTACAAGGACGTGAAGACGCTTCGTCAGCTGATCGATCGGGAAGGTCGGATTCTGCCCCGTCGTCGGACCGGAACGTCTGCCATTTATCAACGTGCCGTTCGTGAAGCGATTATGCGGGCTCGTTTTATTGGTCTGCTGCCTTACGTTGCTGAAGAGTAACAGCTTTGGGTTGGGGCAAATATCCCTCGAGGGCGGTCTCATCGCACTTCGACATGCCTGTCGCAATTCGATGCGCTGACGTTTTGAGGTTTCCAGGGAGACATTGGTCTCCCTGTTTTCGTTCCAGGCGCTGCCGTGGACAATTCCGCTGAATCCTGTCTTACCACCCAACTCCGCACGAATCTTGGGGAGGTCAGGAATCGAATTGCCATCGCCTGCCGCCGGGCAGGACGCCATCCGGATTCCGTTCGTCTGGTAGCAGTGACGAAGTATTCTCCAGTATCTGTGGTTGAGGCTCTTTGGAGTCTGGGGGAACGGGAGTTTGGGGAAAGCCGGCCCCAGCAGCTCATCGAACGGGCTCAAGCTTTGAATCCGGAAATCTGTTGGCATCAGATCGGGCGTCTCCAGCGGAACAAAGTGCGCGCCGTGCTGCCGTATGCGAAATGGATTCACTCCGTGGACTCGACTCGGCTGTTGGAGAGGATCAGCGAGATCGCCGGGGAGTTGTCGGTCCGCCCGAAAGTGCTGCTGCAGGTCAACGTTTCGGGAGAACCTTCCAAGCAAGGGTTCGCGCCGGATGAGTTGAAGTTGCTTCCGGAGGCCGTCTGGTCGCTCCCCCACGTGGAGATTGCCGGTCTGATGACAATGGCACCTGACACTGACGAACTAGCGATAATCCGCCAAGTCTTTTTGGGACTTCGCAGGATTCGAAGCGAAATGCAATCTCAAGGGCATTCTTTGCCGGAATTGTCGATGGGGATGAGTCACGACTTCGAAATTGCGATCGAGGAGGGAGCGACAATGATCCGGCTTGGCAGCATTTTGTTCGAGGGTTGTGACTAAGCCCGAACCAGGCTGGGAATCCAATGTCCAACGAGAGCTTCTGTACCTCGATGGCATCCAGGAGAAGACGGGTGAACCGCAAACAACTCGCCAAAATCGGGATCGGCGAAGACCACGTGGAATTGGCGTTGGCGGGGATCCAGTCCGCCGCCGCCGCGGGGATGAAAGGCAAAACCGCCCAGAAGCTGCTGAAAGAGATCGCGGCGAACCCCACAACGCATCATGCCGATCCCCATTTCGGAGGTCTGGCTCAAGCTCTCTGTCGTCCGGCCGAAGAATCGAAGCCGAAGGAGCCGGTGGCCTACAGGACTTGGGGAGCGGAATACATTGATGAGCAGTCTCATCGGCAGATGGAAGAGGCCTGTTCCCTGCCCCACGCCGTCGCAGGTGCACTGATGCCGGATGCGCATCTGGGATACGGCCTTCCGATCGGCGGCGTGCTCGCTCTCGAGGGGGCGGTTTGTCCGTATGCGGTTGGCGTGGACATTGCTTGCCGAATGAAACTTTCCGTTCTCGATGTCCCGATGACCGCGCTGAACGACGATCGCTACGTCCGTGACTTCGAGTCGGCATTGGAAAATGGAACGGTCTTTGGAGCCGGAAAGTCCTGGTCCCGACGCAAACAGCATGAAGTCATGGATCGTGACTGGGCGGTTTCACGTGTCACCCGGGAAAACAAGGACAAAGCATGGGCGCAGTTGGGGACGTCCGGGTCAGGCAATCACTTCGTCGAGTTTGGGCAATTGACGCTCCACGAACCGGAAATGGGGCTCCCCGCCGGGGAATATGTGGCCTTGCTCAGTCACAGCGGCAGCCGGGGAACGGGGCACTCTGTCTGTTCGACCTACAGTGCGATTGCTCAAAAATCCCTTCCCAGACGTTACCGGGATCTGGGAAGACTCGCCTGGCTCGAACTCGACTCTGACGCTGGCCAGGAGTACTGGGCGGCCATGAACCT
>JAGQQQ010000283.1 GCA_020426125.1 Planctomycetaceae bacterium | reverse complement strand
GCAAGATCATCGTGGATACCTACGGCGGCTGGGGCCGACATGGAGGTGGGGCCTTCAGCGGAAAGGACTCAACGAAAGTTGACCGATCGGCCGCTTACATGGCTCGTTACGTCGCAAAGAACATCGTTGCCGCGGGATTGGCGACCGAATGCGAAGTGCAACTCGCCTATGCCATCGGCGTCGCCGAACCTGTCAGCGTGAACGTCAATTCCAATGGGACTTCGACCGTCCCCGAGGAAAAAATCGAAGCCGCCGTGCGAGAGGTCTTTCCGCTGACACCCCAGGGAATCATCAATCACCTGCAATTACGCCGTCCCATCTTCCAAAAGACCGCAAGCGGGGGACATTTTGGCCGTGAGGACGACGACTTCACTTGGGAAAAAACCGATTTGGTCGGCAAACTGCAAGGTTCCGTGTAAACCCGCCGGAATTGACAGGGAACGAAGTCTGGGGCATCGGTCCACGTCATGTGGTGAGCAATTGATCGACACGAGAGAGGTGAGAGAGGGCGGGTCCCTTTCTCACCTTTTCCCTTTTTGAGACAATCCCATTAACACGTCTTGCTGTTGATTCATCCGGAAGGAACGAAAAGATGCCCAAAATGACCCGTCGCGAATTTGTTGTGGCTTCGTCCGCCGCCGCCGTTGGACTCTCTGCTGGCCTGGCTCCGAAAGCAGTCGACGCACGAGACCGGGAGAATCAGGGAAAGATTTTCAAAGCGAACAAAGGGGGCAATCTCGGCAAGGACAAAGAGCAGATCGTCGCGTTACTCGAAAAGTACAAGCAACTTGGTTTCGACGGAATCGAAGGGGGCAGTCCTGGAATGCCAGTCGAGGCCACGAAGGCGGCAATTGCCAAAACGAACTTTCCCGTTCATGGAGTCGTTGACGGCGTCCACTGGAACCAGCGTTTGTCCTCTCCGGATCCGAAAGTCCGGGAGCAGGGGCGCCTCGCGCTGGAACAGGCGATTCGAGACTCCAAGGCGGTCGGAGGGACCAGTGTTCTCCTTGTCCCAGGGCGAGTTTCCGGGCCAGACGAGACGCACGATGACGTTTGGAAACGCTCCATCGTCGAAATCAAGAAGGTTCTCCCCGTCGCTGAGGAGCAAGAAATCAACGTTCTCATTGAGAATGTCTGGAATGGCTTCTGTGAACAACCCGAGCAGTTCCGCGACTACATCGACGAGATTGAGAGCAAATGGGTCGGAGCCTACTTCGATATTGGCAACGTGAGAAAGTTTGGGAAGCCTGAGGAGTGGATACAAATCCTCGGCCATCGAATCGGGAAACTCGATGTGAAGGATTGGGGGAAGAAGAACGGGTTCTGCCGTCTCGGTGAGGGGGATGTCGACTGGCCAGCGGTCCGGGCCGCATTGAAGGAAATCGGATTCACCGGTTGGGCGACACGTGAAGGGGGTGATCGATCGCTGGAAGACACTGCGGATTTGATGAATGAACTGCTGGATTTATAGGCATCCTGTCCATTCAGGAGTCCAGAAGTTGCGACTCTCTCGGCCCAAACATCGGGTTTCTGGCGAGGTCCAGCCGCAAGGAATGTTTGACATCAACGGATCAGCATGATAGTGTGATATGTGAGAACTTTTATTATCTCCTTGTTCCGTCGTCAGTTCCGTTTCTCGATGTGATGAGAGGGCGACTTCTGTCCCTCGGCGTCCCCCTTTTGAAACCATCAACATTCCTACTCGACCTGCAATCGCGGGAAAGTCGGGATTTCGTTGTCCAACCCGTGAGAATTTGCCAAGACTCATGCGAATTGTGGAGTTCGAATAGATGCCGCAAGCGGAATTGAAAGTTGTCAGCGGAAAGCAGTCGGGAAACCGAATCCCCCTTCCTCAGGGTCGTTTTCTCGTTGGTCGGGAAGAGGATTGCGATCTGCGGCCGAATAGCGATCTTGTGAGTCGGCACCATTGTGTGTTCACGGTCGATGAGTTTTCGGTGCGGCTGCGGGATCTGGGAAGCACCAACGGAACGTTCGTCAACGGAGAGCGTGTTCGTGGAGGGGTGATGTTGAAGGAAGGGGACAAAGTCTCCATCGGCAAAATTGATTTTGAAGTCGTCATCCTCGACGGTTCGGAAACGGTCTCTGACATGCGGCTCGACACACCGACCGCTATCAATGCCCCTCAGGAGAATGCGCCGGAGCCGACGGAGGTCGATCCATCAACTCAGACCCACGAATCGCCAGACTCCCAGGAAACATGGTCGGAAATGCCGGTGCACGGGGGGCCGACCCAAGTGGGCGATACCCAGTATATGCCCCCTCCGGGAATGCCGATGCAACAGCCGGCCCTCGGGTATCCCATGGGATATCCGCCTCAGATGATGCCCCCCTATGGCTATCCTCAACCCTATCCCGGATACCCGGCTGGGATGTATCCTCAGCAGATGGGGTACCCTCCCCAACCAGTGCCAGGCCAATATCCCCAGCAGGCGCCGCCTCAAGAAGAGCCTGCTCCTGCCGAAGAGAAAAGTTCTTCGCGAGCCGAAGTTCGCCTTCCCAATCCAGAAGAAACCGGCGTGAAGGAAGCGGCTCCTCCACAAGCCTCCGCTGGAGGGGAACAGACCAAAGAAGCAAAGGCCAAGGAGGAAGCTCCGAAGATGGCCGAAGACATCATTCAGCAGTATCTCAAGCGGCGACCATCTACTGAGTAACTACCATGGACTGTTTGCTCGTGACGTGACTTTCGCGAAACCCATTGCCGTCATCATCAGCGACGTGTTCCGTGCTGATTGAGCGGTTGCGTGATGAGTTGTTGGCCAGCGAGATGGAGTTCGAGCAGTTCTGAGATGTTGCCCCGGCAAGGTGCTTTGGGGGATTTGAAATCCTGGCCGGATCATCAAGAAGACAAGCAACCTCAATCGCGGCGTGAAAGCGGTTAAGCACGTTGGGTCTTTGATGGACGCGGCGACCCCCTCAGCCGGCTTGAACGTTGTTTTCAACCCCGGAACGTCCTGACAGACTGCTCTGGCGTGTGACACTTCCGTTGTTGCGGACGCATCCTATGGTTGGATCGCCCCTTGCCGACACGCGAAGGCCCGAGTCGAACTTACACGAGTTTTAAAAGGCAGCCCAAGTGGAGTGCGAACAAGCAAATGTCTGCTGCAACCGGCGTTTTCCCATTTTTGCGGGGTAGCACCATAAGTGGCAGGCTGCACGAGATCGGTCTGGTCTGACAGTCCCCTTGACGACAATTGGCCCCGAAACTGTTTGTCGTCTTCCAAACTGCGGAATTGAACTTCAGACAACCTTTGACGCTGAGAGTTGTCATTTTGGGAGATGGAAACGAACATTCGAAATGTGGGTGAGACGAGTGTTCACGTTCGTTGACCCGTCCGATAGACTCAGGTTTGGACGTGTCGATCTTCAATCGCGTTGCCAGGGAAAAGGGCGATCCTCCACTTTCGAAAACGGGACAGTTTCCGCTACGAGATGGTTTTCGGTATGGTTGATTCCCAGACACAATTCGCTCGCCTCGTCGTCGTCGGGGTCGGCCTGATTGGGGGATCGATCGCCTTGGCGGCGAAGACTCGCGGAATTGCAAAGGAAGTTTTCGGTATTGGCCGCAATCAGGAACGCCTCGCCGCCGCGAAGGAACGCGGAGTCATTGACTTCTATGTCACGGAGCTTTCCGAACTCTCAACCGCGGATCTGGTGGTGATCTGCACACCTGTGAATCGAATTGCGAAAGATGTCATCACCGCTCTCGACGCTCTCCCCGCGGATTGCCTCGTAACGGATGCGGGGAGCATTAAGGAATCCCTGGTGCACGCGGTCGAAGAGGCCCAACCGGAAAATGGGAGATTTCTTGGCGCCCACCCTTTGGCCGGATCGCATCAGACAGGATTCGAAAACGCCGATCCGGCTCTCTACAACGGACGCCTCTGCGTGGTCACTCCAACCAGCACAACTCACCCGAATACGGTCGAACGAGTGGAGGGATTCTGGAAGGCGCTCGGCATGCGGGTCGAGCGAATGTCGCCGGCGGAGCATGATCGCGTTCTGGCGATGACGAGCCATCTTCCGCATCTGGCCGCGTCCGCCTTGGCCGGCCTGGTGGATGAAGAGATGCTGTCGTTCGCGGCCTCGGGTTTTCGCGACACCACTCGGGTTGCGGCAGGAGATCCCGATCTTTGGACCGCCATTTTCTCGGAGAATTCCAGACAGGTCGTCGATGTCACACAACTCCTGATCGACAAACTCCAGTTACTGTGCGATGCGATTTCCTCAGGTGATCAACATGCGTTACGACAGCATCTGGCCGAAGCGCAGACGTTGCGGCGACGGTTCGATCAAATTCACTCCATGTGACGCGAATGGGGGTTCTCCACGCCCGAAAGTTGCCAACAAGTCCGCGCGGAGTTCAGACGTCCCGTCGTTTTGGGGTTCTCTCTTCCTGCCTGAACAGGATGATCAGTCGACAAGAGAGACGTCTTTGTTGAGCGCGATTGCGTGTCATGAGGAATGGTTCTGAGTTCGCCACCGTCGCACCGTGCGGAATGTTCGGCGTCGCGCCCTCATGCTGACGAACCCGATTTCGACAACTCAATTCCGACCAGGATCAGGATCGATGAAAAAACGGCAACTCGGACAATCTGACTTGTGGGTCACACCGGTTGCGATGGGGTGCTGGCCCATTACTGGGATTACGAGTGTCAATGTGACATACGATCAAAGTCTGGCGACCCTGCGAGCGGCATACGACACGGGGATCAATTTTTTTGACACGGCCTACATTTACGGCTATGAGGGCGAAAGCGAGAAGATGATCGCGGAGGCCTTGGGATCGCATCGCGAGGATCTTGTAATTGCGACCAAATGCGGTCTGCACTGGGACGTCGACCGTCGGCAAGCCCGTGATGCCCGTCCTGAAACGATCCGTCGAGAATGTGAAGAGTCGCTTCGACGTCTGAGAACGGACGTAATCGACCTTTACTACCTTCATGCCCCTGACCCGGCAACGCCCATCGCGGAGTCCGCCGGAGCCTTCAAGGAATTGCTGGATGAGGGCAAGATCCGCGCGGTCGGGGTCTCAAATTTTCATCGCGTTGATCAGTACGAAGAGTTTCAAAGCGTCTGTCCAATCACAGCCGACCAGCCACATTACAACATGTTACAACGGGAAATCGAAGCCGATCGCCTTCCGTGGTGTCGGGAACGGGGGATTGCCGTGGTGCCGTATTGGCCGCTGATGAAAGGATTCCTCGCCGGAAAACTTGAGCGGAACCACGTCTGGGATCCCCACGATGGTCGGCAAAAGTATCCCATCTTCCAAGGAGAGGAATGGGCAAAGACACACGACTTTCTCGACCGTCTAAGACCGATTGCCCAGGACGCCGGGATCAACCTCGCACAACTGGCAATCGCATGGATGATCACGCAACCTGGAATTACGGCCGCACTTTGCGGCGCTAAACGTCCAGAACAGATTCGTGAAACTGCCCGAGCGATGGAGATCGAACTGACGCCGAGTCAACAGGAAGAGATTCATGCCGCAATCATCGCACGTGGAGCCGTGAATTCCGTTCCCGCGGTTCGGTAAGCGACGCGCCACCATTCGAGCCATTCATCTGAGACGAGAAGATGATCATCGTCACCAGAGGAAATATCACAAGGATGGCCCCCGCTTGTTTGCGAGAATCTGTCGCAGGCGATTTTCATCGATGATCGCACCGCGAGGGATTCCAAAACGTTTGGACAGATCATCCGGGACAACGATTCGCCTCGGCGGCGGAGGGCTGGGGACGACTGGACGGGACGGCTGAAATGTCGTCTGCGAGCGGCGGGGCGAAGGCGGAGCAACTCTCGGGGGAAAGGTCCGGGGAATTTCCGGAACGACCTCTTGTCGAGTCGCGGGACGTTCTTTCGTTGGGAATTGCGATCGCTCGACAGGCTGTCTCCGCAATTCCGGTTGGGGCGATCCCACCGTCTTGGGCGTCGCCTGGATCTGGCTTTGGACGAACTCCCCATCGGCCGGACTCAAGTCGTTGAGTAGAACACGAAGTTCCCGGTTATTGGCGTCTTTAATAACGACGGTGTCCTGATTCTCCATGCGAAGGAAATCCCCAATGCTCAGCACTTTGCCGGAGTGATCTTTCCAGAATCGCTGGGCTGGGGGTTTGGGTTCCGATGCGTCTGACTTCGACTTCGACGGACGCTTGGCCGGGGGCTGCTGGGCGGGTGGATTTGGATTGCCGTCCCCCTCTTCATCCAGCGGTTCCAACCGACCCGGAGTGCTGACGGGCCGGGTCCGCCCGAGCTGAGATTCGATCTCGGCGGTCTTTAACGGTTCGACTCGTTCCGCACCGATCTCCACGCCAAGCCCCAGTGCCGTCGCGATCCTGGTGAACTCATTGAGAAAATCGTCACGGGACACTGTTCCCTTTGGATTCGCCAGGGGGCTCAGGGCATTCGTTTCGTCAGCATCCGACTGAATCCAGTCTGCCAATTGAGCGGAGTCGACACCGAGTTCCGCCGCCGCCCGATTCAAATCGAGATCTTGCTGATATCGTTGCAACTGATTGCGAATCGGCTCACTAGAGTGACTGACACGGCGGATCCCGAGTTGTTGAATCCGCTTCGCATAATTCTTTGCGTCTTCTTCCTGAATCTTGCGGAACTCTTCGCGATCTGTGTAGATCGAGAGAAGATGGTCGCGTTGCTCGAAGCGTTCCGGATCTGCCAGCACTGTCGCGCGGACTTCATCCTCTTTGGCCAGGATCCCCAGGGAATGGCACGAAAAGCAGGAGATGGCGGCGACGACGTGGTGATCGGGCTGGTTTTCGTCTTGGACGAGTTCGAGAGGCGCTTTGTCGACCCGTTGTCCGAGGTCGTCAACCAACATGTAGGCGTGAAGACCATTGGGGAGTTCAAAGAGGATCTCGCCGCCATCGGGGCGGAAATTCTCGACGGCCGGGCCCGGACCGAGCGGGTGTTCGAAGATGTTTCTCCGTTCCTCATTGTCTGCGAAGTCATAGCTGATCCAGAATGCCCCAAATCGGCTGGGATGGCGTTCAATTACCCGATTATTGGCGGCGATGCCGGACTTGGCGAATCCTGCCCGATGGACTCGCTCCTGGTCATGATTCTCCAACAAGGAGACTTCCAGCAGATCTTCCAGGCCAGCGAGGGATTCCGGCAGTTCCAGGATTTCGTAATAGAGCGAAGGTCGCGCGGCCTCTGTAATGAACCAGTCGCCACGAATCATGGGACTCTGGCTGTCGGTCGCCTCGATGCACGCTTGCACATTCGAAGAATCCGGCAACACTCGGTAGGGGCTGACATCAAGGATTCGATTCCAGATGGCTGGGGTCCATCCAAGAATGGCGAGTCTCAAACGGAAGATCGTTTTCTCCGCGTCAATTGGCTCCAGCGGAATGAGGTTTTTGTTCCAGGACAGCGAGTTGATCATCTTGTTTAACGCCAAACGGGTGGTTTCCAACTCATCTTCGTCCCAACCGGCATTGTAAAGGTGGGTCAATGTCAGATAGCGCGTATCTCGACGCTCCTCGTCGGTTGTGAGCGTCTTGACGAGATCGTGATGGATGACCTCCATCATCGCTTCGTTTGAAATGAAGACTCGTTCCTCGCCCGGCAGAGTCGGAGCGCCGAGGTCGATCCATTCTTCCAAAATCCCAAGTTCTTCCGTCTCCAGAGACACGGCAACATGAGGATCCTCATGAGAATTGATTTTCTGAATCAACGGGGAATTCTCGGAGTCCCCCGGAAGAACATACCGCTCGCTTGCCGCGATTTTCTCCAAACTCAGGACGAAGTTAAACCCCCCTTCGTCAGTGCCTCCCTGTCCATGGCACTCATAGCAATACTTTTCCAGAACCGATAACACACCTCGAATGAGCACTGTTTCGGACGAGGGTTCCGGATCAGGAGGAGTGGTTGCTCGCTTGGGTTCAGACCCCGTGGACGGCGTCTCTTCAATCTCCACGATCTGAGATCCACGTTCCTGGGAGGGGGTCGGAGTCACAGCAGGCTTCGGAGTCGACTCTGAAACATCAGAGATTTGTTTCGGGGTCGCATCCGACACAGCTCCTGATGGAAATGCAACCACGGCGGCAATCCCAATGCCTGAAATCAGGATGACTCCAATCGTCCCTATCAGGATGAAGGAACTCCCCAGAGATTTCTTTTCCGGCCAAGGGAGCGAAGTCGGCTGCTCCGTAACCGGGGAACTTGGCTGGCGTTTACGATGCGAAACGGCCTTTCGGCGGAGTCGAAACTCTGTCCCACAATAAGGACACGAGACCACCTCCTGGGCGAGACATTCGTTCAGAACGCGAATCTGCTTTGAACACCGACCGCAGGGAAAGGAACGCCCAGGGGGACCTGATGGCGAAGGAGTGAGGGGAGCGACCATGGTTATCCATCATCTTCGTTGACGAGGTACAACCAACATAACGAAACAGCGTCACACTTCTTCCGGGTTTTTGTCCAGAAAGTCCTCAATTGTTTCGAGACAGGTGTTGCTTTTTTATGCAGCACCATCGGTTTCGACGGCAATCGGTTCCCCGAAACCGCATCATTCTTGCGGCGCAAAAGGAAACGCCGCTCCAATCGAGGTTGGAACGGCGCCTTGGAGAGAATTTTTCGGGATCACGAATCAATTGTTGGACGCCACTGGTCCGGCCCCATCGGCTGAGTCGTCTGCGATGGCAGGGGCAGCGGCATTCCCTGCGGGAGCGACCTGAGCCGTGTCACCCAAGATTGGAGCGGACTGGGGAGTCTCAGCGGGCGCCGATGCTGGTGGTGTGGCCGGAGGAGCGGCAGCTGGAGCATTGCCAGATGGTGGAGCGACGGCGGGGGCACCAGCGGCAGGAACACCACCGGCCGAAACGGCGGCGGGAGCACCCACGGCGGGGGTTGCGGGAGTCGCAGCAGCGGCCGGATTCACAGCCACCTGAAACTGCCCCATGATGTTCCCGGCAGTATTCATCAGCAAGACCTGTCCAAGGGTCGCTTTTGTGACTCCGCACGAGGGGACAACCGTGGTGATGCCTTGTGCGTTCCAGCTGGAAATCTGGCAGGGATAGAACTCGCCGCCGACAAGCAGAACCGCTTTGCCTTGGGTGGCTCCGAAGAATCCAGGGATGTTCAACGACTGCCCGATGATCGCTCTGGGGAGGCCAGCCAACGGGTCTTGAACGCCGCCGCCGAAACCAACGGCCGAACGGCAACCATAGCTGGGAGCGGCGTAGCCGTAGGAACCGCCGTAGCTGGGGGCATAGCCGCCATACCCGTAGGAACCACAGTTGCCGGCGAAGGCACTCCCCGTCAGCATTGTTGCGACGGCCAGGGCGGAGAGAGCAAATTGTCGGGGGGATGCGAAGGTCATGTTCGACTCCATTTTGTTTTTGCTGTTGTGCAAGTTGAATTCGTTTGAAAGCAGGGACTGATTGTCTAAGCGAACGAACCCGAGAATTGTTTCTTCCCTTTTTTCCAAAAAGTTTTTGCAAAAGGAATCATGCCCTGCATTATTTTGCATCGCGCGTTTCTGCCGTTAGTCCCCAGTGCGTGCGGGGAAACGATCGGTCGTCAAAGAGCGCGTTGCCGGTATTGTGTCCAGAATCGGTTTGTGTTGAGGGCTTGGAGTTGGCAGTGGGGGTTGATGGACGCTGTGCTAGATCCTCGCCCACACGTTCGGCCACTTTCCGAACTGATTGAAGCACTGAGAGGAATTCCGCTCATCTTCGCCAGCACTTCGGTGGCGGATTCATCGAACGGATGCCACACGCCAGCCCACGCCATCAGAAAACCTTCCAGATCGGCGTCTTCGGTTTCCAGTTCTTCGATCCATTCCCCAACTGCCTGAAAAGCCCGTATGACTTCCCTTCTTGGGAAAAGTCATCAAATCCCATACATGGCCACCCGCACAGACAGGACTCCCAGATTTTCCACCAACCATTCCGACGCACACATGGGCCACCGGAAGAGCCGGCGCCGAATTGCGGACTCCGCCCATGGCGCATTAAAACATCTTGGAAACCCGATTCCTTACTCTTGTTGGAGCTGACATGAAATTCTGGCTGATCCTCTGTTGCCTGTTGCCGACCACCTGCCTTGCCGACGACGGTGATTGGATTCAACTCTTTAACGGCAAGGACCTCACTGGCTGGACGCCGAAGATCCGCTACCACGAACTCGGAGACAACTTCGCGAACACGTTTCGCGTGGACGACGGGCTGTTGACAGTTTCCTACGATGGGTACGATCAGTTCGGCGAACAGTTTGGTCATCTGTTCTACGAGACGCCGTTTTCCCATTACTTATTTCGTTGCGAGTATCGGTTCATCGGAGAGCAATGCCCCGGCGGTCCCGGCTGGGCCATTCGCAATAGTGGGGTCATGGTCCATGGCGAATCACCGGAAAACATGGGGAAGGACCAGGACTTTCCAGCTTCCATTGAAGTTCAACTTTTGGGAGGAAACGGAAAAGATCAGCGCTCCACTGGCAATCTCTGTACTCCTGGGACCAACGTGGTCATGAACGGGGAACTGGTTCGCCGCCACTGCACCAGCTCCCAATCAGAAACCTACCATGGGGATCAATGGGTCACCGTCGAGATTGAAGTACGCGGAAACGAAGTCATCAAGCACCTGATCGACGGGAAGGTCATCCTCTCCTACGAGAAACCGCAACTGGACGACCGGGACGAACACGCGAAGTCGCTGGCGAAAGACGGAGACCTGATGCTCTCGTCCGGCACCATCTCGCTCCAATCGGAAAGCCATCCCGTCCAGTTCCGAAAGGTGGAACTGAAAGTCCTAAGCCCGTAATACCGTGTCTGCTGGGGATCGTCGGATGACATTTGATAGAAACCGCTCGATTGCCGTTTGATCTGGTTGGCCCAGAAAGCCTTCATAGGAGTCGCCCGACGACGGCAGTCGGAATTTCATTCGATTCGCCTTTTCCTTTTTTTTCTGGTTTTCCATCTCCTGGTCGGCAGTCTGCCCGGTTATGTTGGTGTGTCTCGTCGCCGATCGACTCGCGATTGGTGACGTTTTCGAACCATGGACACAGTCGTTGTGGATTCGACTGGAGTTTCACAGACAGGTGCCAGCTTCACAAAACGATTCAATCACGATGATGGGGAGGACGGAATGGCGGGTTTCCGATGTCTATCGGCGATGATTCTGTTGTTTGTCGGGGGCGTGGGTCGGGATCCCGCGTTTGCGGAACCGATCCGTGACACGCGATTGTTGCAAAAGGTCGAACTGAATGCCTCCGCAACTCCCTATGCGGAGGTCTTTGCTCAGATCTCTGAAGAGTTCAACATTCCGATCGCACTCCATGAGAGCTTTCAGAAGGGCCACGTGCGTGGCGAAAAGGTCACCTGGGAGATTTCGGGAATCACCCTTCAATCCGCATTGGCATTTCTGATCGAGGACGTGGCTCATGCGGCTTGGACGGTGGATCAAAACGGCGTCGCCGTGATGGACCAACTGGTCGTCCAGGAAACACAAGCGACTCGCGATTACTCCATTGCTTCGCTGGCTCCGCTGATTTCCGATCCCACGGCTTTCAAGTGGACGATTATGGAAACGACCACTGGGCCTTGGAATGAATTGGACGGCATCGGCGGGACGATTGACGAAGTCACGCCGCAGTATGTCCGTGTGACGAATGATTTGTCGTTCCACCAGGAATTGGAGGAGTTTTTCACAATGTTGAATGCGACGATTGGAGGCCGTCGCGTGGCTCCCAGTGTGATTGACAACGCCAACGCCCGCATTACTGCCGCCCTCCAACGCCCGGCCACAGGACCACGGAATGAATTGCCGCTTCGCGAGATGATTGAAACCTTGACAAAGAACACTCGGGCTCCGGTTGTGTTCCTGGATGAGGTCTGGGGGGTGAACACCGTCGACCTGACTCAAAACGTGACCTGCCCCTCGGGGCGCATGCCCCTGAAGTCACTCCTCCGAGAGATTCTGGAACCGCTTGAACTCGCTGTGCGAGTTGATCATGAGATGCTGTTGATCGTTTCGAAGATTGAGGATGAAGACGAGCAGTTCACGCACTGTTTTGATGTCCGAAAACTTGTTTCCCCGACGTTTTCCGTGAACGATTTGATCCGTCAAATTCAACAAGCACCGGGCACGGGGCCTTGGTTCGAGATCGATGGCATCGGCGGGACAATCTCCTCGCTTGGACCGTTTGTGATTGTGCGAAACACGGCCCCCTCGCTGGAGAAAATCGGCGAACTGTTGAACGGTCGTTAACGTTGACGCGGTTTCTCCGTCTCGCGACGCACTAGAAGTGCGTTACGAATCGGAGATGCCCGAATTCTCGAAAGAATCACCAATTGTATGGACGATCCCCCGGGGCCGGAGTATGATAAACCTTGGCTGATTCGTCAGCTTCCCGCCTCCGTTTTTCCCTCCAAGTTGTCCCGCCCATGCCGATGTTTCATCGCATCTTCTTGTCGTTTCTTGCAGCGCTGTTCGCGGTTCCACTATCTCCGAGTGATATCCAAGGTGCCGAGGTCAGCTTCGTCAATGATGTGGTTCCCGTGCTCACGAAAGCCGGTTGCAATCAAGGGGCGTGCCATGCCAAGGCGGGGGGCGGGCAAAATGGCTTTCAGCTGTCGATTTTGGGGTTTGAAGCCGCAGATGACTACGCGAGCATTGTGAAACAAGGCCGAGGCCGTCGCGTCAGTGTCGCGGCGCCCGAGCAAAGTTTGATTCTCAAGAAGGCCGCCGGAGTTCTGCCACATGGCGGAGGCGCCCGCTTGGGTGTCGACTCTCCCGGTTACACGATTCTGAAGGACTGGATCACTCAGGGCGCCCGCGAGCAATGTACTGGAGAGTTGGAGTTTGTCGGCTTGGAAGTACGGCCGGATAAAGCGGTCATCGAGACCGGTGGCCACCAGCAGTTGACGGTCCTCGCAAAGTACGCGGATGGCAGTGAGCGAGACGTCACCCCCTTCGCCTTGTTTGAATCCAACTCCGCCGCGATGGCCGAGGTCACCGAAGAGGGACTGGTCACGATTCTCGACCTCCCAGGAAAGGTTTCGGTGATGGTCCGCTACCAGGGGAAAGCAGCCGTGTTCGCGGCAGCGGTGCCCATGGGCGCGCCCGTCGAACAGATCCCCAGTCCGAACAATTTCATCGATGAACTGGTCTTTGCGAATCTCAAGCAACTGGGAATTCCCCCGTCTCCCGTCTGCGATGATTCCACGTTCTTGCGACGAGCCACGCTCGACATCGCGGGCCGGTTGCCTACGAGAGAAGAGACGGTCGCCTTTCTGGAAGATGGCAGCGAGGACAAACGGGATCAAGCCATCGACCGACTGCTGAGAAGTCCTGGGTATGCGGACTACTTCGCGAACAAATGGACGTCGCTACTAAAGAACCGCCGCGACGAGCAAAGCGACATCACTTCGAACTTCGCGTTTCATGCCTGGATTCGGGATAGCCTGCTGGCGAATGTGTCGTATGACCAGTTGGTGAGAGAACTTCTCGCTGCGACGGGAACTGTCGTCGGGAATCCGCCGGTGGCTTGGTACAAGCGCGTGAAGGATCCCAAGGACCAACTTGAAGACGTGGCCCAGTTGTTTTTGGGGGTTCGACTCCAGTGTGCACAGTGTCATCATCATCCATTCGAGAAATGGAGTCAGGACGATTACTACAGTCTCGCGGCGTTCTTCTCCCAGATCGGGCGAAAGCCGACCGCCACTCCCAACGAGGACCTCATCTTCCACAAACGGGGGATCGCCACGGCCAAGAACGTGAAGACGGGCATCGACCTGAAGCCGCGAGCACTCGGCGATGATGTCGGCGACATCCCACCGGATGAGGATCCCAGGCTGCGGCTGGCCAACTGGATGAGTTCTCCAGAGAATCCATTCTTCGCGAAAGCTCTCGTCAATCGCTACTGGAAGCACTTCTTCAAGCAAGGATTGATTGAGCCGGAGGATGATATCCGTGATACCAATCCTCCATCCAACCCGGAACTTCTGGCGGCGCTGGAGAAACACTTTGTTGAGAGCGGATATGATCTGAAAGAACTCGTCCGTGTCATCACGCAGTCGAATGCCTATCAACTGAGTGCGTCCCCCAACGATTACAACATTGCCGATCAGCAAAACTTTTCCCGGTTTTATCCCCGCAGAATGCAGGCGGAAGTGCTGCTCGACTCGATTAACGATCTGACGGAAGCGACGACCACCTTTGCCAACCTGCCGGCGGGAACGCGAGCCATCGCCCTGCCGGACAACAGTTACAACAAAGCCTCCGAATTTCTCAAGGTGTTCGGTCGGCCGGAGGGAGCCAGCGTTTGCGAATGCGAGCGTGCACAGTCCTCCAGCCTTGCTCAGAGCTTACACCTCATCAATTCCAATGAGGTCAAAGGCAAACTTGCCTTCGGCAACGGTCGCGCCCAGCGGTTGGCCAAGAGCGATGCGGCGGTCGAGGAACGGATCCGAGAACTGTATCTCGTTGCCTTTTCCCGAGAGCCACGCTCCGAGGAACTGGAAGCGGCGACGGCCTACTTGAACGAACCGGTCCTCAATGCCGAGGGCCAGCCGATGGATCCGAACAAAGCGACCCAACAGAACTGGCAAGATCTGGTCTGGGCACTGATGAATTCCAAAGAGTTCCTGTTTAATCATTAGTGCGGGGTTCGGGAGTCGGGCTTCGACTGGGATTGCGAACAGACGCTGACAGATTATTTGGTGTGAAATATGAGACGTCTTCAAATCGGAACAATCTGCCTCATGACGATGCTCAGTGCGAGCACCGTTTTTGCGCAGTCGGTGTGCCTTCCCCTGCCTCGTTTGCTGACCATGACCCCAATGGGTGGCCAGGCAGGGACGAACGTCGACGTGACCATCTCGGGTGACAACATCGAGGACGTCGAACTGCTTCGGTTTTCGCATCCCGGACTGACCGCCATTCCCAAGCTGGACGCAAACGGCCTGCCCATCCCGAATCAGTTCGTGGTGACCATCGCGGATGATTGCCCCGTCGGCATTCACGAAGCCCGGGTGCTGACGCGACTGGGAATCTCCTCTTCGAGAGTCTTCAATGTCGGCTCATTGCCAGAATCGAGTGCCAACACGAAGAACACGTCTTTGGAATCTGCCGTCACGCTTGCTCTGAACAGCATCTGCAATGCGTCCGTCACTCGACAGGCGGTGGACCATTTCTCGTTTCAGGCGGAGCAGGGTCAACGGATTCTCGTCGACTGCGCCGCTCAAGGGATTGATTCCAAACTCAAGCCCGTTGTGATTCTCGCCAATGAACAGGGGCAGGATCTCGTGGTCGAACGACGGGGGGGCGTGTTGGATTTCACGACGCCTGAGGCGGGAACCTATGTCATCAAGGTGCACGACCTGACGTTTAACGGGGGGCCCGAATACTTTTACCGCTTGGCGGTGACAACGGCCGCCCCCGACGCCCCGATCGTTCGCATGGCGTCCACGCGAGACGTCAACATGTGCTCGTGGCCACCGGTTGGACTGACCGACGATCAGACTCAACCGGAATCCGAGCCGAACAACGAGCACAGCGCCGCTCAGAAAATTACGCTCCCCTGTGATCTCTCCGGCAGTTTCTTCCCCGCCGCGGATGTCGATCTTTTCGAGTTTGAAGCGAAGAAGGGAGAAGTCTGGTGGGTCGAAGTCGCTTCGGAGCGGTTGGGCCGTCCAACGGATCCGAGCGTCGTCGTACAACATGTCGCGACTGTGGACGGCCAGGAAAAACGGACGGACGTTGTCGAACTGACCGACATTGCCAGCCCCGTGAAGGTTTCGTCAACCCATTACGCTTACGATGGACCTCCTTACAACGCGGGTTCCACCGACGTTCTCGGCAAACTGGAGATCAAGGCAGACGGCCTGCATCGCCTGCAACTCCACGATGCGTTTGGCGGAACACGAAACGATCCCCGTAACGTCTATCGGTTGATCGTCCGCAAAGCCGAACCAGACTTCGCTCTGGTCGCGTGGCGGCTGCATATGGAACTTCGAAACGGCGATCGCAACGCCCTATCGAAACCGCTCTCCCTGCGAGGAGGATCGACTGTCGCCCTGGAAGTCGTGGCGATCCGGCGAGACGGGTTCGATGGCCCCATCTCGCTGCATCTGGAGAACCTCCCCGAAGGTGTCACTGCGACAGGTTTGACCATCCCCCCCGGGCAGTCCCGAGGGATCATGCTGGTGACCTCTCGTGAGGATGCTCCGCGGGGTCTGACATCTGCCAACTTCATCGGGCGAGCGGAGATCGACGGGCAATCGGTGGAACGCCCCTGTCACCTCGCATCGATGGCTTGGCCGGTTCCGGATCATTGGCGGGAGATTCCGAGCCCCCGGTTGGTCGCGGATGTGCCCGTGTGTGCAAATGGAAACGAACTGGCTCCGCTCACCATCGCCGCCGAAGACAAGGTCTGGGAAGCGGTTGAAGGAGAGAAGCTCACGATCCCGCTCAACCATACTCCTCGCTGTGAGTTTTCTGGAACGCAAATGACGTTGAAGACGTTTGGCCAGGGTTTTGAAGGCAACCCCTCGTTCAGCGTGGAAATCAGCGGAAAAGATTCCAAAGCCGAACTCGATCTCGCGAAGCTGAAAGTCAAACCGGGAGATTACACGATCGCGTTCTACGGCAGCGCGGTCGCGAAGTATCGATACAATCCTGATGCCGTTTCGGTCGCCGAGGCGTCGGTCAACCAGGCGAAGGAAAAGGTCACCCGACTGACTGAGGAAACCAAGACGCTCGCGGAGTCGGCGAAGACAGCCACAGAGCCGGACAAAGCAGACGTCGAGGCCCGTGCAAAGGCCGCGGAAGCGGAACTCAAAGCGGCTCAGGCCGCACTCGCAGAAGCGGAAAAATCCCTCAAAGAGGCAACCGCCAAAGCCCAACCGAAAGATCTGGTCGACATCGTCGCGACTCCTCCGATCCAGGTCCGCGTGGCGCCGAAGCCTGCCGAGTAAACGCCCCGACGACAGGCTTGCAAGAAATCTTGCGTCGAATATCCAGCGTCGAACATTGGAAACGATCATGAAAAATCATTCTCCCATTTATTGTCCCGGACCGTTTTCCCGTCGCGGATTCATGCGGATGGGCCTCGCCGGCTTCGCGAGCTTGAGCCTCCCCGGATTGCTCAAGCTGCGTTCCGCGAACGCGGCGAACGGTACCAAGAAGCGGAATGCCGTGATCATGGTCTGGCAGCCAGGCGGCTGTTCGCATATCGATACCTACGATCCCAAACCGAAGGCCGCGAGTGAATATCGCGGTCCGTTTGGACTGATCGGCACTAAGGTTCCCGGACTCCAGTTCACAGAACTGTTGCCGATGCAGGCGGCAATCGCGGACAAGTTCACTGTGCTCCGGTCGATGCGTCAAACGGCTGGCGGACACCCGGCGGGGTCGATGCAACTCCTTTCCGGCGATCCCGACACCCGTGACAAACCCGAACCGAAGTATCCCGATTGGATGACCGTTGCGAACTATTTGCTCTCGCAGCAGGACCGCAACTGTCCGTTGCCGACTTATGTTGGAGTGAATCCACCAACGAATTACACGGGACCGGCCTATCTGGGGGATGCGTATTCGCCCTTTGAGGTGAAAGGGGATCCCAATAAACCGGATTTCGTCGTGCCCAATATCGGGCTGTCGGACCAGGGGGAGGTGGCCCATCTGAGCCGCCGATCGTCGTTGAGAGAGACTCTCGATACCTTAGACCGGGCATTCGACAAGGCGGGCGAACTTGAAGCGCTGGACGAATTCGAGTCTCAGGCGATGACCTTGTTAACGAACCCCGCGACGAAGGAAGCCTTTGACCTGTCCCAGGAAGACGACCGGACCCGGGACCGATACGGCCGTAACACGTGGGGGCAGCAATTGTTGCTCGCTCGGCGGTTGGTCGAAGCAGGTGTGGATGTGCTAACAACCAGTCTGCACGGTCCCCTGTGTGGACGCGTTCAGAACTGGGATGACCATGCGGTCAACCATCATGTGTTTGACGCATTGAAGTTTCGAGCACAAGCCTACGATCAGGCGGTGTCGGCGTTGATTGAAGACGTCTACGAGCGAGGACTCGACGACCGCGTCCTGGTGGTGGTTACGGGCGAATTCGGCAGAACGCCAAAGATTAATTACCAACCTAGCACAGGTGCCGGAAACGCTAGCGCTCCGGCCGGAACCAAACAGCCGGGCCGAGACCACTGGCCGCGAGCCTTCTCCAACATCTGGGCCGGTGGCGGCATTCAGACGGGCCGCTTCATCGGGGCCACTGATGCGAAAGGGGAAGACTCCATCGAACGGATCTGCGGCCCCGATGATTTTCTGGCCACGATCTACCATCACCTTGGTATTGACTCCGCGAACGTCACGATCGAAGACTTCAACGGCCGCCCGACTCCCATCGTCAATCACGGGTCTCCCATCCCAGAATTGATCGGCTAGAGGGAACCTAACGAACCTTCCAGAGAGGATGCCGTTTTCCCCGGAGTCACGGGCATTATGTTACGGTCCTCAGGCAATGGTTCATCCCGTCTCTCGCGATCAGCCACAAGGGGAGTCTTGCGACAAGCCGGCGCATCGAATCATTGAAAGTCCTGTTCGAAGAGTTTGACCCTGAGTCCAATTCCCCTCCAGGCGGTGAGCCAAATCTCGCCGGGGACGCGCTCGAACACATAAGGATAGGAGATCTCTCCTCGCTGGTAACCTCCCTGGCCGTTGGGGATGGCGGTGGCTACGACAACGGGATTACTCCAGGTTTGGCCGTCGTCGTCGGAGAAGGCGATTGAGAGTTCCTGACGATTGTTCGAGGTTGGGGTCCCGCTCCATTGGCCGTCACCGCCGGCTTTCGGGTACTGCTCGGTCCCGTCGTAGTAGTAGCGGTTCCAAGCGATGAACAGCCGACCGCTGTCGAGGCGATGCAGAATCGCCGGGGCCGCACTGGCATCGATGGGAGTCGGACCAATCGGATGCCAGGTCTTGGCTCCATCGGTTGAGATAGCCTGCCAGAGTCGCCCCCAGTTGGTGCGGAGCAGCATCCAGAGAGAGCCGTCCCCACGCTCGATGATCGTCGATTCAATCGCCCCATCGTGATGGCCCATCCCCCCTAAGTCGATGATGTTACTTTGTGTCCAGGTTTTCCCCTCATCATCAGAGGCATAGGTCACTGTCGCGTGTCGACCGGGATTGTGGAGTAGCATCTGACTCGTGAAGACGATCTTGCCATCGGAGAGCTGAATCATGTGCCGGATCGCTCCGGTCCAGGCATCATGCAGTTTTTGTGGAGGCTCCCAGGTCTGGCCACCGTTGGAACTGCGAACCACGTACGTCGGCAGTTGGGCCTCTGGGGAATCGTGGAGTGTCGGATCCCATTTCCAGCCGGATCTCTCGGGATCGTTCATGAACGCGATGATCACTGTACCTTGTTCGGTGCAAAGCATCGCACGTTCCGGCCGGATCTTGTATTTGTCCGAGTCTTCGAAGATCGGGATCGTCTTCCAGGTCTGGCCCTCATCCTGGGAGATGATCGCATTCGCGGTCGATTCATCTCCCTGTACCGTGATGATGTCGCCGTTGGGTAAGCGGTCAAATGGACCAAGCGGCAGTCCCGGCATGGACTCCGCTTTCGCATGAATGCGATACCCGTCCGCTTCGTACCCCCAGTCCTGTGAGACCAGCTGAGCCGAGGCCAGGGTGGGGCCACAGAAAAAAATGACAATCATCCGGACCAGCAAACACTGTCTCATGACTCGCATTCCGTTTGATAGGAGAGAGATTCGATTCTGGGCTGAGGCAAGCCTTCTACTCGGGAGGGGTGAACTGGAATCGGTCGCATTGGCTGAAGAACTCCAGCGGGTTCTCGTACACGACTTTCCGAATCTTAGCTTCGCTGTGGCCACGCTTCCGCATCTCTTGAATGAAGTCCGGCACGGCCACCGGGTTCGATGGTCCCCAATCGCCGGCGGAATTGACCATGATGCGGTCGTCTCCGTAGCGTTCGATGATGTCAGCAGCACGGGCGGGGGTGCACTTCGTGGTGGGGTACAGCGTCATCCCACACCAGAAGCCCCCTTCCTTCGCCAGGGCCACGGTATGTTCCTCGACATGGTCGATGCAAACTCGATGTGAGGGGAGATCGCTTCGCTCCTGGAGCATGTCGATGATCATCCGTGTTCCCTTGTACTTGTCCTGAAGGTGCGGAGTGTGAATCAGGACAAGTTCGTTGGTCTTCGCGGCCAGATCGAGATGTTCCCGGAAAATGGTGGACTCGTTGGGGGTATTCTTATTCAGCCCGATTTCCCCAATCCCTAGAACTCCGGGACGATTGAGAAACTCGGGAATCATCGCGATCACTTCCCGAGCCAAAGGAACGTTCTCGGCTTCCTTCGCGTTGATGCATAGCCAAGTGTAGTGCTGCATCCCGGACCAACCGGCCCGTTTCGGTTCGAACTCGGTGAGTTGATGGAAGTAGTCGCGGAAGCCATCGACGCTGCCGCGGTCGAAACCCGCCCAGAAGGCCGGTTCGCTAATGGCGACGCAGCCCATGCGGGCCATCCGTTCGTAGTCGTCCGTGGTTCGGGAGACCATGTGGACGTGGGGATCGAGGAAGTACATGCGTGTTCCCTTCACTCAAAGGGGCAGAGCGTGTTGGACTAATTCTCAAGGACAATCGGATGTCAGCCGAGCCGCAGGTGCTTAGCGATCTCCTCAGCGGACATCGAATATCCGACATAAAATGAGCCGAACTCCGCGTACTTCGCACTTGCCTGATCGAACCGCATGGTGTAGACGATTTCTTTAATGTACTCGGGGGTGCGGCTCCAGAGAGTCACGCCCCATTCCCAGTCATCAAAGCCAGTTGAGGCGGTGATCAATTGGGAGACTTTCCCAGCGAACTTAATGCCGGACGTGGCGTGTTCGGCCATCAGTTCAGAGCGGCGGCTGAACGATTCCATGTACCAGTTCGCCCCGGGAACGCGGCTTTTGTTCATGGGGTAAAAACA
>JAGQQQ010000282.1 GCA_020426125.1 Planctomycetaceae bacterium | reverse complement strand
TGCAACTGGAAGAAGGGCGAAGAGACGCTGAATTAGTCGTTTCACCACGCTGATTTGACAGGTTCCCGAAGTCGACCCGCAGACTGATGGGCCTGATTTCTGTCCGTTCGTGAATCCGTCATTGCAGGTGAGATGCCGCAAAAAATCGTTCCAACGGCGTGTGATTGTTCCTGATGAGCGACGCATGGAGAGTGCGTCGCTCTGATTTTCTGTTTGATTCTTGAAGTGTTCGCTTATGCCCCGCTTACCAGCCGTTCCTGTTGACAGCGCTCCCGAGAAGGTGGCTCAGACCTACGGCCGCATTCTGGACATGTTTGGCGGCTCGGAGATGCCGACGCCATTTCTGGTTTATGGAAACGTAGAACCGTTCCTTCGGGACTTTTACATGAACTTCAAGAAGTTCGTGTTCTCAGACGGCGCTCTCGATGCCAAAACGAAGGCTGCCATCGGACTCGCGGTTTCCGCGCACGGCAAATCCCAAGTCTGGATGGACTACTTCTCCACCCGTTGTGAGGAACTCGGTTTCTCCGAAGAGCAGGTTGCGGAGATCCTTGCCGTGTCCGCGACAAATTACATGTACAACACCTTCTTTAAGTTCCGGGATCTCAGTGGTTCTAATCTATTCGAAGGGATGGGCGTCGGACTTCGAGCCCACACATTCAGTAACACGTCCCTGGACGATCAGACAATTGAATTGATCAACATCGCCATCAGTGACATCAACGCCTGTAAGCCCTGTACTTCTGGCCACGTGGACAAGGCGAAGAAACTCGGCCTCACCCCCGAGCAGATCCTCGAATCGATTCAGTGTGCTGCGACGATGTATGCGGGCATTCAGTTTCTTAACTCTGCCGGCTGACCGCTTTCTGTCGCGGACAGAAGTCGTCACTCCCTTCCGAAATCCGGGTTTTTGACGGCTCCGAGTTGCGTTTGGACAGGCTCCGACGGACAATTTCCATTTCGCGATCTTCATCCCGATTTGAAGAGTGTGCGACTCCTATCCGTCTTGAGCCCGTGTTCCGATGCTGAGTGATGTTGCGTTTCAAGGGGCCATTCGCCCCCAACGAAAATCGACCTATGATGTCTCCCAAGTGTTGACGGCGTGTCCCGAAACAGGCGATCTGCTGGACGTCTGTTACGACTGGGACCGAGTTCCTGTCCCCACGACGCTCAAGCAATTTGAGAGCCGTTGGCATTCTCGACACCATCCTCTCGATTACAGCGGGGTCTGGCGTTTTCGCGAACTGTTGCCGTTTGCCCCTGAAAAGCAGATCGTCACCATCGGCGAAGGCCAAACCTACCTGCAGAGGTCGGACCAGGTCGCAAAGTACGTCGGGATGGACCCCGGCTGCCTGTTTCTTCAGTATGAGGGGCTAAACCCCTCGGGGAGCTTCAAAGACAACGGCATGACCGCTGCGTCAACGCATGCCCGGATGACCGGGGCAAAGTTCGCCGCTTGTGCCTCGACCGGCAACACCAGTGCCTCACTGGCGATCTATGCCGGAACGACCGGACTGTTCAAGGTGATCGTCTTCGTCGGAAGCGGGAAGATTGCCTACGGAAAACTCTCCCAGGCGCTGGATTATGGGGCGGTGACGCTGCAGATTCAGGGAGACTTTGACGATGCCCTGAAACAGGTGAGAGCCGTTTGTGCGGACGCAGGGATCTACCTCTGCAACAGTGTGAATCCTTTTCGTCTGGAAGGCCAGAAGACGATCATGTACCGCGTCCTCGAAGGTCTGCAATGGGAGGTCCCCGATTGGATCGTCGTCCCCGGCGGCAACCTTGGGAATTCGAGTGCCTTCGGGAAAGCCTTCCAGGAATTATTAGAATTGGGGCTCATTGATCGTGCTCCACGACTGGCCGTGATCAATGCCGCGGGAGCAAACACGCTCTATCAGCTTTTCGAGCACCAGGGACTCAGGTGGAACGGCGGCAACCCAGACCAAACGTTGATCCAGTCCTTCTACGAGGAAATGGACGCGGAGAACCGCCGGGCAAAGACATTGGCCAGTGCGATCGAAATCAATCGGCCCGTGAA
>JAGQQQ010000281.1 GCA_020426125.1 Planctomycetaceae bacterium | reverse complement strand
CATCACGTGGACATCGCGTGCTGGGCCATCGGCGCCAGTGAGACCGGCCCGAGCAAGATCGCTCCGGTCGTATACTCGCTCCCTGTCGAATACAAGGACGGCTGGCCAACTGTCCAAGACCAGTACAACGCTGCGACGAGCTTCAAGATTCGCGTCGACATGCCCAACGACATCGAGATGATCATCACGAGCGAAGGGGACAACGGCATCCTCTTCGAAGGGACCGAAGGCCGGTTCTTCGTGAATCGCGGCAAGATCGTTGGCAAGCCGGTTGAAGACCTCGCTGACAACCCGCTTCCGGACGGCGCGATCGAAGATGTTTATGGCGGAAAAGTCAGCGAGAACCACACCGCAAACTTCATTGAAGGGATGCAATCCCGCGAGCAGCCGATCTCCGATGTCTGGTCTCACAACCGCATGCTGGAGATTTGCCATTTGTCCAACATTGCGATGCGACTCGGACGGGATCTGAATTGGGATCCGGTCAAACGGGAAATCGTCGGTGACACCGAAGCGAATTCTTTCCTTTCGCGAGAGAACCGCAAGGGTTTCGAAATCAACATGGGATAAACGGTGAGCGTCAGTTCTCTGCTTCGCCGATAACTGTTTGATGAGATTTGCCAGGTGACCTTCAGCAGCCCCGCGAGGCTCTTCTCGCAGGGCTGTTTTCGATTCGTCGCTGCGTCTCATTCGTCGTCCGGTTCCCGTCTCGAAAGTTGTCCGAACTGAGCAACCGTTGGTCGATAATGGCAGGCGGATGACGCGGATTCTGCGGATTTCCGCTGATTTCGTGACAGGTGATCATTCACGGGATCCGAGGAACTCGCGACAAATCCGCCAGTGGATTTCAGAGCCAATGGATCAGAACGCTGAATTTTCAGTCCGACAGATCCGTATTCATCCGCCCGATCCGCCACAATCCGCGTTCTAATCCCCAGGCAGGTCTTCATCTTTCAGTGTGCCACTCTGGTCGAAAGACGCCCCAACTTTTCGGATGCCTGTACTCGTCCCGTTTTCCCGGACCCGGTTGGGTGTCCCAAGGGAGGTGGTCCGTTATGATCATGCTTCCGTGAGCGGAAGCTCCATGTTGATCCTGGGGTATTTCCCTTTCTGATCCAGTCCAACCTTCCAGCCCCCCCGCGAAACCATGCAAAAATGGCCTATTGGTGTTTTCACCTCGATCGATGCCGGACTCGGCGTTCACCTGGATGTCGTGGAAGAATTGAAAGTTCCCACGGTCCAGATTCATGCTCCCCACAAAGAGACGCGGAACCAGGCGGCGGCCGATGAGTTTCTCGCCAAATGCAAAGCGGCTGGTGTGGAAGTGACGGCCGTCTTTGGCGGGTTCGAGGGGGAAAGTTACGCGAGCATCGCCGAGACAGCACGGACTGTGGGGCTGGTTCCCGAGGCCACGCGACGAGAACGTGTTCAGGAGATGAAAGAGATCTCCGACTTTGCCAAGATGCTGGGCTGTGACGTGGTCGCCCTGCACATTGGATTTGTCACGGAAGACAAGCAAAGTTCCGACTATCAAAACCTCGTCGAGGTGACGCGAGACCTGCTCGACCATGTGGCAGCGAATGGCCAACGCCTGCACCTCGAAACCGGCCAGGAAACGGCGGACCATCTGCTTGAGTTCATTCAGGATGTAGGGCGCAACAACCTGTTCATCAACTTCGACCCGGCCAACATGATCCTCTACGGCACGGGCGATCCCATCGAAGCCTTGAAGAAAGTGGGCCACTTGGTCAAGAGCGTCCACTGCAAGGACGGCAAATGGGCTCCCGAAGCTGAGCGTGGCACTGGCTGGGGACAAGAAGTCGCCCTCGGCGAAGGGGATGTCGGAATGGAAACCTACCTCCGGACGCTCAAAGAAGTCGGCTACGATGGTCCTCTCACGATTGAACGGGAGATTCCGCAAGATCGGGAGCGTCAGAAGGCGGATGTCGGGTCTGCCGTAAAACTTCTTGAGGAACTTCGAGCGAAGGTGGTGTAGACTAGGGATCAGGGGGCGGGGGTCAGACTTCGCAGTCGATGCCGGACCTGACCGCCCAGTCTTTCCTTAATGACAGATTCTGATCAACCTTATGCATGTGACCATCACCGCTGTTGGACCGGATCATCGGGGGTTGGCCGATCCCATCGTGCATTATGTCACGGGATCGGGGGCCAACATCCATGAAATCCAAATGTATGACCGGGATTCGGAACAGCTCTTCGCGATGATGATCCGCATGGACTGGCCCGACGCCGAGGAACCGGTTGGGGTGCTTCGCGAACGGATGCAGAAAATCGGGGAGACGAAAGGGCTCACCATCCGCGTTTGGTCTCGGGACGAACATTCCCGGCCCCCACGACTCGCCCTGTGTACCACGTATCGCCCCGAGCCGGCGCTGGCAATCCTTCGAGATATTCGCGACCGGCGACTACATGCCGAGGTGTCATTGATGATCGGCAACCGCGACGGTTGCCGCGGTGTCGCGGAGCAGTTTGGGGTGCCGTTTCATAACATTGGAGATGGCAAAGGGAACCCGGACAATGAACGATTCGCCGCCCTGCTCGATGAGTCTGACGTCGACTACGTGATCCTGGCCCGTTACATGCGAATTCTGCCACCCCGGCTTTGTTGGGAATTCGCCGGCGGACGGATCATCAATCTGCATCATGGCCTCTTGCCTCCTTTCCCTGGGTTTCGGCCCTATCATGATGCCTACAGCCATCACATGCTGACCTACGGAGCGACGGTGCACTTCATCGTCCCCGAACTCGACGCCGGGAATCAGATCATTCATCAGGGGACGTTCACGGCACTCCCGGGAACTCCGCTGGAAGAGATTATCCGCATCGGTGAGTCGGATAACGAACCCTCCGTTCTCGCCGAAGGAGTCCGCCGCGTGGTCGACCGCGAAGTGGAACTCCACTTTCACCGCGTCGTTCGGGCTCGATCGTCGGAATTCCGCCCTCAAGAATGAAGCTGGCGATCCTTCATCCGTTTTCAATCCGTGCTTCCGTGTGCCAGAGGAAGCGACGAGCTTCATGTCGACCGACGATTATGCGGTGTCGTGATTTGCTTGGCATCTGGCCCGCGAGACAATCTCCCGCGATTGGACCACTGCAGGAAATGAGTTCAACCGGCGTAACGATATGTCGAAACGACGTATCACTGAATTACGTGGAAGGCGAAGTCGTATCACCGGAACAAGGCCCAGATGGTGATCACCAGCAGCGGGGCCGTTTGCGCGTCGCGCAATCTCCAGGGGAGTATCCCCGAGGGCATGACGTCGAGGCATAGGAAGAGCACGCCTTTGATCCAGATCACACTGGGGCTTGTCAGGTTTGCCGCAACTCGCTCCTGACCCCATTTTGCGATTGAAACATTTTCCTGCTGCCAGCTATGTTTGAGCGACCGGAAATGTTCGAAGATCGCAAAATGGAGTCGCCCATGGGGACGTTGCCCGTGTCAGCATTTGTCAAACACGATTCCATTTAACCCGAGTGTCGGGGTTTGAATCGATAGCCAATCCCCCGAATCGTTTCCACAAGGTCGGCTTTGGAACCGAGCTTCTTTCGCAGTGCCCTGACGTGGACATCGATGGTCCGCTCCATCGAATTCGCGTCTTCTCCCCGGGCACAGTCCAAAAGTTCATTCCGGCTGAAGGTGCGGCCAGGTTGTTTCGCCAGCGTCCAAAGCAGACGGAATTCGGTCGGGGTGAGAATCAGTTCCTGCCCAGCGATGGTGACCATATGCGTGGTCTGGTTGATCTCGATTCCCTCGATGATGAGCCGTTCTTCCTCGGGGGCCTCGGTGGGGTTCCGCCTGAGCAACGCTTTCACACGTTCGACGAGGGCCTTCATTCGGAATGGCTTGGCGACATAGTCGTCAGCCCCCATGTTGAAGCCGACGATTTCGTCGGTTTCCTCGTCCTTGGCGGTGACCATGATGATGCGAATTCCCTTCGTGCGGGGATCGCTACGAAGCTGCCGACAGACCTGGAGGCCATCGGGTCCGGGGATCATCAGGTCGAGCAGGACGACATCCGGAATGAGGTCGCGGCACTTATCGAGAGCGGCGCGGCCATCGGTGGCGGTGGTGACTTCAAAGTTTTCGCGTTCAAAGTTGTACGTGAGCGGTTCCAAGATCGCGGGGTCATCCTCGACGATCAAGATGCGGGCACCGTTCATGAGGAAGACTGCCTTTCTTCTGCGAGTTTTCGGGCATGTCGGATAATGCGGCCTTCAACGAGGTACACCACGTCTTCGGCAATGTTGGTTGCATGATCGGCCACCCGTTCGACCTGTCGCACCGCGGAAAACAGGTGCAGCAAAGCATCAAGCTGATCGGGGGAGTCGTGCATGTACTTGATGAGCCTATCGATTAGAGAGCGGTTCATCTCGTCGATATGGTCATCCTCTTGGCAGACTTCTCTCGCCAGTTGGGTGTTGAGATCGACATAAGAATCGATGCTGCGATGCAGCATGTCGATTGCCCGCTCGGCCATTTCCTTGAGTTCATCGGGGACAACGACTTCGGGAGCGTTGAGAAGGCCGCAGGCGCGTTCCGCGATGTTCACGGCCAAGTCCGCGACCCGTTCCAGTTCGCCGGAGATCTTCATCACCGTCGTAATCCGTCGCAAATCGATCGCCACCGGCTGGTGCAATGCGAGGATTTTCAGACAGGAATCTTCCAAGCGGACGTCCCAGGCATCGATCTGAGAGTCATCCTGAATGAGCTGCTTCGTTTCTTCAAAACTTGGCCGGGACAACTGGTCCACCGCCCGGTGGATCATGTCCTCGACCTGCGAACACATCGACATCAGATCGCGATGTAGTGTGGAGACGTCATTTTGAAGATGGACGGACATATTCTCTCCTCGAACCCGGCAGCAGCCGACTTCCCCCAAAGCCTGTGGGACACGTTCCGGGGTTCGTGTAAAATCCTGCCGATTCGGCTTAACCAAAGCGGCCTGTAATGTAATCCTGTGTTTGCTTTTCCGTCGGATTGCGGAACAGGGTGTCCGTGTCACCGACCTCGATCAGCCGGCCTTCGTAGAAGAAGGCCGTAAAGTCACTCACGCGAGCGGCTTGCTGCATATTGTGGGTGACGATGACGATGGTGTAGTTCTCTTTGAGTTCAAAAATCAGGTCTTCGATTCGCGAGGTGGATGCCGGATCAAGTGCTGACGCTGGCTCATCCATGAGTAGGACTTCGGGATCAGTGGCGAGGGCGCGGGCAATACAAAGGCGTTGCTGCTGGCCTCCGGACAGACCCATTGCCGAGTCTTTCAGTCGGTTCTGCACTTCTTTCCATAGGGCGGCTCGTTTTAAGGATTCCTCAACAATGTGAGCGAGCTTCTCCCTGTCGTTAATCCCCGCAACACGAGGACCGTAGGCGATGTTGTCAAAGATCGACTTGGGGAAGGGAGTCGACTTTTGGAACACCATCCCCACGCGCTTCCGAAGTGCGACCACATCCACGCCCGGCCCATTAATATCGTGATCTTCGAGTAGCACCTGTCCGGTGTGCCGCGTCCCTTCGATGATATCGTTCATGCGATTCATCGTGCGTAGAAACGTACTCTTGCCGCATCCCGAGGGCCCAATAAACGCCGTGACCGCCCGCTCGGGGACGGTCATGTTCACATCGAACAGGGCTTGATTATCGCCGTAATAAAAATTGAGTCCCTTGGCCTCGATCTTGACGGATCGCGGCTCCAGGATCTGTTCTCCGTTCTCCCCGGGACGTTTGACTTTCCCGGTGAAGGATGTGGCGGTGTTGGTCATCGTGTTGGTCAATTCATCGCTACCAGCGGGCATGCCGACCGGCGCGGCTGCGAATGGTGATGGCCAGTCCATTGAGGATTAACAAAAAGAACAGCAGGACCAGAATGCCAGCGGCGGCAACATTGGTCTTGAGTTCGGTATCAGCGTCGGTGATCCATCCGTAAATCTGCATCGGCATCGCGACGAACCCGTCGAAGGGAGCCATAATCAACCCCTCGGGATGTTTGCCGATATCCGAGAAGCTATCGAGTCCGCCCGGCGCGAAGGTTGTATACAATGGAGCCCCGATCACGATCAGGGGAGCCGTTTCCCCGATTGCTCGGGAGACGGACAAAATGATCCCGGTCATAATCCCGGGAATCGCTGCGGGCAACACCTGATGGCGGATCGTCTGCCAGCGTGTGGCCCCCAATGCCAACGACGCATGCCGCAGCGAGGGAGGAATCGCCCGCAGAGCCTCCTGGGCCGAGATAATAACGACGGGGAGGATTAACAATGTCAGCGTAAGCGCCGCAGAGATCACCACCGGACCAAACGGCAACTTAATCAAATAGTCTTCGTAATAGTCCGAGTAAAACAAGCCGGTCACCTGGCTCCCCCACCAGCGTTCCACCAGGGCATGCGGTTGGAAGATCCCAAACACGCGGACGAACACCGTGAGGCCGAGGAGGCCGTAGACAACGGAGGGGACACCAGCGAGGTTGGCGATGTTCACTTGGATCGTCTTCGTCAACCAGTTGTGCGGCGCCATCTCTTCCA
>JAGQQQ010000280.1:2230-3623 GCA_020426125.1 Planctomycetaceae bacterium | reverse complement strand
GCCAGCGACCCCGTCGCCACGCTCCCGCTACGTCACGAA
Organism: Planctomycetaceae bacterium; assembly: GCA_020426125.1. Taxonomy (GTDB): domain Bacteria; phylum Planctomycetota; class Planctomycetia; order Planctomycetales; family Planctomycetaceae; genus HKST-UBA70. The sequence continues at coordinate 3,584 of JAGQQQ010000280.1, read as the reverse complement.
AAACCACGCAAACCTCAACGAGCGGTCGCTTGATTGAGGACTAGAGCCAGTTTTAAAACTTCTAAATGCGATGGGTAAGATGAAAAAAGGCTGAGGGTTTCAGCAGCCAGCACTTGCTGCCGAAGGGGTTTTGCAACTGGCTGTAGGGTTCCCCCTCAAGTTGGCGGCGATGGCGTACTTAACTAACTGTGCAATCATCGGCATCGGCGAAGAGGACTGCATTATTGATATTGACCATGCTCAGAGTTGGGTTATATTGAAGTTTCCCACGATTGTTGGGGGACGTCATGCTTTGTTTATTTTTTTTTCATTAAAATGTTGTGGCAAGCAGTGTCACTATTTCAATATTAGGAAATTATTGAGTGAGGAGTAGTCATGCTAGATAGCGAGGAGGACCAGAAATCCCCCGTAGATCCTGATGCCTCAGCAGCAGTAATGTCGATGAGTGCTTTCGGGATGATTCTTCTCTGGATCTTTTGGAAAGTGGAAAGTTCAGCGGTGTTTCTAATGCCAGCGATGTTCGGTTTGCTCGCTACAGGTGCGCGCTTTGGCAAGTGGCACGGGCGGACGGTTGAGCGATCTACCTTGGCAAAGCTTGTGTACATCACGTTCGTCGGGACATTCTTAGTTCGAGTGTTATCAGTTCCGTAGGGCTGTCGCAGCTGATCGGCAAGGTGAAACTATGAGAAGGTCGAGCCGTTGGTGAAGCAACGTAGTGGTTGATCTATCTCTATTTGTCATGCTGTGCAATACTGGAGTGGTTTGATTTTCTTCCCGAGACCAGGAGGGTCGTCATGGGGAGTGGTGCAGGGAAGTTGACGGCTGGGTGGCTGGGGTCAAATCGCCGGAATTGAAGCCGGCAGGGTGGCACTGTTGGCGTAAGTCATGGCAAGTGAACTCGGCCAGTGCCGATGGGCGTTCAATCAAAAGGTTCCCGGGGGTGGGCCGTGAATCCATGGCAAATCGGGATCCTGCTGCCTCGGGGGGACTCCCAGGTAATATCTCGCACTTGACCATTTCCAATCAATGGGCATCCGGCACAGGCCTCGTCGCACCGGGTTCTCGTGAATGTAGTCGATCGAATGGGTAATGGTTTTCGCTGTGTTGAGGTTCCGGTCGTGGCCGGGCCCTTCCTGCCAGAACCGGAAACAGGTCTTCCCTGGACGCTCCCGGACCGTCAGTTCTTCCAGCAAACGGGATCGGTTGCTCACCAGGATCTCCTTGACCTGCTTCGAAAACGGCTGCTTGACCCGGGCCAGATACTTTCCGAATTGAGGCTTTTCATCGGTTGGGTATGTCAGCAGGTGAAGATGCTCCGGCATGAACACGAACGCAGGGTGGCCCGCCCGAGAAT
>JAGQQQ010000280.1:0-2117 GCA_020426125.1 Planctomycetaceae bacterium | reverse complement strand
TTTTTTGGCCGGGCCACCCCGCGATATTATCCAACGATCGAGAATTTCGGAACTGCCACCCTGAAGCCACGTGCGAGGGCTCCCGTGTCGCTCCCAGAAAGACTTCGTGGAATGGATCCCGAAACTTTCCTGGCAAACTCTCCTCCCCGTTTTGATTCGACATAGAATCTCTGAAAGGCGTGTCTCCCATCGAGAAAGTCGCTATCTTGCGTCCTTCCTGGTGCGGGACTTCATCCGAACCTTTCCCAGCCCTGTGACCGAAGCCTCTGGTTTCTGGTGAGGAGGGCGGTTCCGTGGATTGTTTCGATCGCAACGACAATGACCATTTCCTTGATTGGATCACGAGCAACCGGCAAGACGACGGTTGGCCAACAATTGGCCGCGCGGCTTGGCTGGGCGTTTGTCGATTTGGATCGGGAACTTCAACTGCGAGCCGGAAAATCGATCACAGAGATCTTCGCGGAATCTGGAGAACCGAATTTCCGGCAACTCGAGAGTCAACTGCTCGTGGAACATCTCCTCCAGGATCAATTGGTGATCTCCACGGGGGGCGGAGTCGTTCTGGATGAGATGAACCGCATGCAACTCCAGCAGTCCGGCCCGGTCATTTGGTTGCGGGCGTCGGTGGAGACGATTGTCGAGCGGCTTCGGAAAGACGAAACAACGGCGGCCAGCCGACCGTCATTGACCGGAAAAGACGTCGATGCGGAGGTGGCCGAAATCCTCGCGGCGCGCGAGCCGTTGTACCGGGAAACAGCGTCCCTGACCGTGGAGACGGATGACCGCGATGTGACCGGCATCGTCGACGAGATCATCAGCCAGTTGCCCGATCTCGGAAAGGGTTGCTGGTGAACGTCGCGATCGACTTGCCCGGATGGTTCATTTACCCGTATCTGTTCGTCTTTGGCGCGATCATCGGGAGTTTTTTGAACGTCTGCATTTATCGCATTCCCCCGCATGATCGGCTCTGGGATCAACTCAAGTCGCTGTGGGAACGGCCATCCCAATGTCCTCGTTGCGGCACGGGAATCCGCTGGTTTGACAACGTCCCGATCTTTGGATGGCTATTCCTCAGGGGCCGGTGCCGGCAGTGTCGGATGGCGATCTCCCCCCGATATCCGTTTATCGAACTGCTCAACGCTTGTCTCTGGATGCTCGTGTTCTGGCTCGAAGTTCCGATCGGTTACGGCCAAACTCTTGAGGACAGCTGTCTGTCGACTCCCTTGGGACCTGAGCATTTTCCTGGCTTAGGCCCACTCTCACCGGAATGGTTTGTGATTCTCCGGTATGTCTTCCATATGTTCTTGATCGAAGCGTTGCTGGTCGCTTCGATGATCGATTTTGACTTTCGGATTATCCCCAGTTCCACAACCGATCCCTGGATGTGGATCGCGGTATTGATCAGTGCGACAGTGGCACGCGTCCACCTGGTGCCGGTCTGGTTTCAAGGCCCCCGACTCAAGCAGACCTTCTCTCTGATCATGCCGGACTGGGTCCTTCCTTGGCTCGACGGCCCTGCCGTTCCCGAATGGATCAACGCCCATCCCCATCTGCATGGCTTCCTGGTCAGCTTTGTGGGATTGCTCGTTGGCGGAGCCTCCGTCTGGGCGGTGCGTATCATGGGAGGCTGGGTCCTTCGACAGGAGGCGATGGGCAAAGGGGACGTCTATCTGATGGCCATGATAGGAGCCTTTCTCGGATGGCAGGCTTCGATCATTGCGTTCTTCATCGCGCCGCTGTGTGCATTGATGGTGTTTTGCGTCTCCGTGATCTTCCGTCCGGAGCGAATGATTCCCTATGGCCCTTATCTCAGCCTGGGAGCACTGCTGACCCTGCTCGGCTGGAAGCACGTATTTGCTCGCGTCCATCAGATCTTTGAATTGGGGGTGCTGCTGTTTCCCTTGGCGGGATTCATGGCGATCCTATTTCTCTTGTCGCTCATGACCGTACAAGTCGGGAAATGGACGTTCGGCTACCGTCTGGTTCCCGAGGAAGAACAGGGCTACTGGCGGTCTGCCGACCAAACCTTCTTCTTCAAGGGAGAAACGGTCCACCGCCACACTGGCCGTTGGCGGACCGACGACTGGGACGGTTGCGCCGCTGGACAAGGACTTATC
>JAGQQQ010000279.1 GCA_020426125.1 Planctomycetaceae bacterium | reverse complement strand
GCGTTTCAGCGATTTGCCCCCAGAATGTCTTGCCCGGTTCATCCCACTGGGGGCAGGTTGTCATTGACGTCCAATTTCAAGCCATCGCACATTCTTGACAACCTGACCCCAGCCACCCCGCCGACACTTCAGTGGTGAGACGGCTGCCCAGCTGTTTGGCATCACAAGTCTTTTGTGGCGGATGGATTGGGCGCGCTAAGGAATTCGAGGAATTCAGATTTACCGATTCCTCCAACTCGCCATCGCAAAGCATTTCCTTGTGGATCGGTAATGATCGTGACTGGTGCGCCGCGGACGTTGTAACGGGCCAACACCGCAGCATCGTCTGGGTTATCCACATCAACTGCCACGGGGATGAACTGTGCGTTGACCGATGTCTTCACCTCTTCATCAGCCCACACTTGGCGTTTCATTACCCGGCAGGGAACACACCACTCGCCGGTAAAGTAGAGGATGATCGGTTTGCCAGAGTCTGCTGCCTGTTGCTGAGCCGAAGTGTAGTTGTCAGCCCAAGCGATGCTATTGGTGGGGACGTAGAAGCTGTACCAAGCGTACGCAAGTGAGACAACAAGGAATGTCAGCCAGAAGCATCGCCAGAAATGGAATACTCTCTTTCGGTCCGGCGGTGGTTCAGAGTTGCCGGACGATGGTAATTGGGATAGCGATTCATTCATTGATGTGTGGGGGCATATCCCGTGGGCGACGAACTTAAATTAGACAGAATTTCTTCTGTATAAAACCATAAACATTGTTTAATGGAAATTCTGTCCCATCCCAGAGAGGATGTCAATCGATTTCAGCGGAACGTCGCGCGGCACATGAGCTTTCGCGATCGAAACGAAATGCTCAACAACAGAATTTCCGTCCGCAGGGGCTTCCGCTTCGCGGAGCGCACCTGCTACCCGACGCACTCAAATGAGACCACTACACTTCGTCGGCGGAAACGATCGTTTGCTCTCGTCGGCGCGTGATTCCGCGGAGGGCGGTCAGAAAACAGACGACGAAGCAGGAGGCGGCGAACCAGTCGCCCCATTTCACGTACAGACTGGAGCGAGGATCGAGCGGGACATCATCGACGACAGCGCAGTTGAGTTGTTTGTGGTACCGCCCCGTTTTCGGATCGCGAATTCCCTCGCGTGGTGGTTCGCCGGCGAGTGCGGAGTCGAGGTCGATAAACAGGTGTGGGTCGCGGACGACGCCGTCTCCATCGATGACGGCTGAAATCCCGGTGTTGACGGCTCGAACCATCGGCGTGCGGGTTTCGATACATCGGAACGACGCGGTGATGAGATGTTGGTCGAGTTCGCTGGAGCCGTGAAACCAGCCGTCGTTGGTCATGTTGACGAGGAGATCGACCGGCGGCTTTCCCCCTTTTTGTGCGGAGGCGACCATATCGCGGACGAGATGGGGCACCGTATCCTCAAAACAGACGATGGGGAGGAGGCGCCACTCTTTGGTTTTGAAGACATGGACCTCTCGGCCAGCCGTGATCCCATAGTCGGAATACCCCTTGGCGTTGTTGATGAAGGGGATCCAAGACTTCAACGGGATGTATTCGCCGAAGGGAACACGGTGAATCTTATCGTACCGGTCGGTCACCCCGATGCCCGGCTGAACGAACGCGGCGGAGTTGTAGACTTTCGACGAATTGTCCTTCGCTTCAAATGTGTTGATCCCGAACACGAGCGCCGCGTTGGTCATGTCGGCGATCTCCGCAAGTTTCTCCTGCGAGGCGCGGGACTTCCAGGTCTTCGCATCAAACCGGGAATCAACGGCATCGAGTTGTTCGTCCGTCATACCCGGTTGATGGGTCCACATGGGATACGGAAACATTGCTTCCGGCCAGACGACGATGTCTGGCTGAGACGGGACCGTCTGCCCCGTGAGATGGAATTGGGTCATGAAGATTTCGTTCGCGGGGGCCCGTTTGGCGGGGTCGAGCGTGGCGACGAAGTTGCCTTGAATCAGGCTGACGCGCGGCCCGATCGGGAATTCCCCGGAACTGCGACGCCAGCCGCCGTAGAGGAGTGCCGTGATCATCAACCCCAGGGAGACGGCCACTGCCACCTTTCTGGAACGGGCGAGATTCGGCGTGTTGAGGCTCTCCGCTTCCTGTGGCCAGCAGAGTTGCCAGTCCACAAAGAACTTGGTGGGGACCATCATCACCAGCGCCGCATTGGCAGCAGCCACGAGAAAGCTGACGGCATACCCCCCGAACAGGTCACTGACCTGGATGATCTCCACCCAGTTGTGCTGCGTGTGCCCCAGCAGATACCACGAGAACCCGGTGAACAGGTGGCCCCGCAAGTATTCGATGCCGGTCCAGCAGATCGGGACGGCGAGGACCATCGGGAGCTTGAGTGAATGCACGGCCACGCGGCTCAGACCGATGACCAGCATCGTCAGCAATGCGAGATAAAAGGCGAGTGCGGCCAGCGCAAAGTACATCGTGGCGTGGCCCAGCCGCATCCATTGCAGTGTCACCAGCCAGAAGACAAGACTCCCCGCGAGGATGCCTCGATACATCCACCGCGTTGGCTTTGGGACTCGCACCAACAGCAGCAGTGGCACGAGCGCGAACCAAGCCACGGGGCCCCAGTCCATCGGGGTGAAGGCGAGCCACAGGAACAGCCCCGACGCGAGGCTTAACAATAAGCCGGCGAGTCCGTTGGGGCGGACATTGCGGCCCCGCGAGATAATGGTGCCGATATCGGGACGCGTGGACGTGTTCATAGGGGATGTCGCGTCCTCGACGCGCGGCTCATCCGTGAGCAGGGAACTCATGGCGGACTCTTTCCGTCATTCAAATGGGGCGTCACAAAGAACGAATGACCCCAGCAGGACTCGCTCGTTCCTCACCCAAAGTGCGGGGTGAATTGATCCATTGTTCCCATTGTGAGGCCCCAAGGCAAAATCTCCAATAGAGATCCGGCCGGGAGAGTCGCCTCCGCAGGGGGAAGGACCACGCTGCAATTGGCATCCGCGACCGAACGGAGATCGCTGGATCCCTTCCAGTTCACGGGATGGACGACCAACTGTCCATTCAACTCGGCAAGATGGGCAGGCCAGTAAACGGGACGATCACTCGCATAGCGGAATTCGCTGCGTAAGACGGCACGCATCGGCAGGAGCGACTTGGAATCCATCCCCTGCCAGCGTCGAAGGGCATCTCGTACGAATAACTCAAAGCAAACCATGCTGCTGACGGGGTTTCCAGGGAGGCCAAAGACGTAACAGGGCGAGAGAGAAGACCGCTCAAGGATGCCGAACCAGATCGGTTTGCCCGGTTTCATTTGAATCTTGTGAAAGACCTGTCGAACTCCGGCTGCCGCGAGTTCCGACGGCACGAGATCCAGTTTCCCGGCGGAGACCCCGCCGGACAGACAGAGAAAGTCCGCTTCCAGCCCACTCTCAATTTTCTGTCGCAGGTCGGATCGTTCGTCGCGGGCGATGCCCAAAAACTTAGGAATGCCTCCGGCCTGTTCGACCTGTGCGGAGAGCATGAGGCCGTTTGAATTGCGAATCTGTCCGGGGCCGGGAGTCTGGTCGACGGGGACCAGTTCATCGCCCGTCGCGAGAACGGCGATGACGGGCCGCGGCCGCACATCAATTTCCGCACAGCCTAACTCGGAGAGCAGAGCCAATTCCTGAGCACGGATTGTTCTCCCCGCTCCGAGGACTGTCTCCCCCTGTTTCATGGCTTGGCCACGGGGAATGATGTTCAACCCAGAATGAACGGATCGCTGGGGGCGGATTAAGACACTCGCGGAATTCGTTGACTCCGTCCATTCGATGGGGACGACGGCATCCGCCCCAGCGGGAATGGGGGCCCCAGTCATGATCCGAATCGCCTGTCCGGCGGTCAGTCTAGTTTGAGACACGTTCCCAGCCGTCACCTCATCGACAACTTCGAGCGTGGTTTCTTCGGCGCTGATGTCTTCTTTTCGGACGGCGTAGCCGTCCATCATTGACTTATCGAACGGGGGAGAATCCTCCCGACTAACGATGTCTTGCGCGAGGACGGTTCCCCAAGCGTCGGTCAGCGACAGTGTCCGAGGAGGACTCGGCGTGACCGTGTCACGAATCACTTGGAGCGCTTCGTGGACGCTGAGCATGGTGTCCCTCACATCCCCAGCCGCTTGCCGGCGGGGTCGATCAACCAGAGCCAATCATCGAAGAGAAACTCAAAGCGAATGGCGAGCAGGGCGATGCGGCCCATCACTGTGTAACCAAATGCGGCGCCGAAGGTGACCATCAGGACCCACACTCCCACTTGCGAGATCTTACCCACGCCCCCTTTGTGCTCGATGGAAAAGAAGAAGTAGACCGTCGCTGCGAGAACCGACACGATGATCAGAAAGTTTTTGATGCTTTGTCCCAGCAGGAACTGGCCGTTCTCGACCACAACGACCGGCTCAATGGTATTGTGAATCTGGCTCAGGAAGTCGGCCTGAATGAACCCCACCAGACGAATGCCGGCGGTCGATCCGATAATGAAGGCTAGGGGCCACCGGGCGATCCAGGCCCCTTGTGGAGAGAGTCGCCAAAGCAACATCACTCCCAGAATGAGCGGGATCAAGAACAACCACCAGTCTTCATCGCGGACGGGCGACATCCCCGGCATCGCCCAGGACTGGATCCAGGCGGGCCAAATCTTGCCGAGCAGGTTGGGGATGATCACCGTCCAGAAGCCGACAACCATCCAGTAGGCGGCGGAGACGCCGACGAACAACGACTCCGCGAACTTGTAGATCGCGTTATCGCGATACAAGAAGGAAAACACCGCCAACGTCAGGAATGCCGCACACCAGACCCCGATTGTTCGGGGCCAACTGAAGTCGGCGGTTCCCGCAATGAAGTCATTATGGGTGGCGGCGGCCGCGCGGCCGTCGAGTTCCGTCACATATGAGGACCCTGCTCCCACGAAAACGGCCCGATACAGCAGCCAGACGGCGAACAACAGCCACAACGCGGCCCAGACCTTCGAGGCGGGACGCTCTTGTGCAGGGGATGGCAGGGTTTCCGACAAATCCGGACTCCGACAACTGGGCGTGTGGGATCGTCTTATTGGGAGAAATCGTCCAGCTTGTCAATTGCTCGCAGTTGGGACAGGGGGCTGATGCCCCCCGGCTCGCCTGG
>JAGQQQ010000278.1 GCA_020426125.1 Planctomycetaceae bacterium | reverse complement strand
GCATGCCCTTGCATGTTCGATTGCCCTGCGAGGATGAACACCTTCAAAGGCTTGCCATCGGCCGCCAGGATGCAAGGGAAAAAATTCATCCAGACAACCGATAAAACGGCGACAGTCAATACGCTTCGCATTTGTCCTCTTCTCCCTGTTCTGGAATTCCGTGTCAAACACAAACTGACGGACTTGGCTGCATGAGAAAGGAGGAGAATCAAATCGTCAGCAAGTGCTTGGGATGACTTTTTCGGAACATGCCCTCCGATTTGCCCCATGTCAGGGGGCCTGAATAATTATCGATCTGCGGGCATGTTGTCGACGGCGTCCCACTGTAACTTCACCTCATTCGCGACAACCTGACCACCGCCATCGATGACGAACAGGTTATCAAGTGGAATGGTCTGATCGCACTCAGCGGAGACTACTGCATCGTCTGGCGAATTTTGTCCACGAAGCTGTTCATGTAATCGATGCGGTCCTTGCAGCGTACCCGAACCTGCTGGGGCGTTTCGATCCTGCCGGCGTCCCGGTCGATGATCAAGTTCAAGTTCCAGTAGATGCCCACAGTGGCATCGAACGTCGTTGCCCAATCCTCCTTGGGGTTGGACTTGCCATGTTTTGTCAAGAACCCGTCGAGATCGTTGTCTCGATTTCGATACCGGTAGGAGTGGTCCTCATTCCATTCTTCGCCTGGGAGTTCCTGATCGCTCACAGATTTCCAGCCGGCAATGGCATTGAACCCATCGTAGAACTCTCGATTCGAAACGGCATGGTTGAACAGGATCTGTTGATCCGTGCCGTCGTCCCAGTTGTGGGAGAACTCGTGCCAAATGATCCGATCGGGTTCACTCGTCGGAGCAAATGTGTTGTTGTTGAAGGAAAGGACGCCATAACTGTTGTATGCGGTGATCTTGGTGTTGACATTGCCTGTTTCGTCTTGAAGGGATCCCTCACGCATCATGTCGATCCGGCCATCGTTGAATCGCGTTCTCAGGAAGGCGTTTCCCCAACCAAAGTAGAACAGCTTCCAGACTGCTTCGTTCACGGTGTCCCGTTCCCGTTCACTCCATGAAGCGGCACCGCCAACGAACCCGCCACCATGAGTGGTCGGCTGTGTGGTGTTCTTCAAGGCCATGACGGGCTCCCACACCTTTTCCATTCCCCCAGCGCTGTTCGTATAAACAAAGTTTTCCCGGTCTTCGATCTGCTTATCGAACTCATCACTGATGAATGCGTCGTGCCCTTGGCCTCCAGTCAGCAAGTCCTTGCCTGAACCGCCGATGATCAGGTCATTGCCTTCATCCCCCTGAACTTGATCGTCCCCCGGACCGCCGTCGAGGCGGTCCATCCCCGTCCCACCAATGACAATATCGTTACCGTCTCCCCCGGAGATGAAGGCGGGGAAAGACGTGCGATTCTGAAGAAAGTCTCCACCCCCTTGGCCGTACATGACGATCCGGCCCACGGACAACAGACGAAAGGTCTGTTCCTGTTGGACGGGAAGTGCCGTGGTCACTGTCAATTCCGCGTTTCTTCCCTCACCGACAATGTGGACCAGAATTGAGTCGACTTGGTTGTCGCCGGTGATGACCAGGTCGCCGCCGTAGCTTGCCAAGCGTATCTCCGCGCCGGCACACTGCTGCGAAAAGATCAGGACGAGGGCAGCAGAGGTCAATCGGAGGTGCATCGCGGCGATCCTGAAAGGACTTTGTTTTTGCAACTTTTGTATTAGCAAACCACAGTCACAAGGTCAGCATATCGAGTGCTGAATCGGTCCATCAATGATGATCTCATGAATCCAAAACGAAGCGAGCAAAACATTCGACGACTTCCTGGAACAGACCTACGGCAAACACTCGGGGCCAGCGGTGAGAGCCGGGGCGATCTGTCAAGGTCTTGAAGCAGGTCATCCTTGTTCCCTTGTTCCAGCCATACATCCGGCGTTTTATCGCAAGGCATTCTTTGCTGCGACGCTTATCAACAGCGGAAGTAGGAAACGAATGAGCCGGCGAGTTTCTCTCGGGCGTGTCGGTCCCGAATGCGGGACTCTTCCTCCCGATCTGTCAGATTCCGACTGACCGGTCGCATCACGAACCGATCGGCGTGGTTTCGTTGGACGACAACATCGCCCAGACGTCGAACCGGAGTCAATGTTTTCGGATGATGTTTGCCTGGGTCGCGGCGGGATTTCTTTTGGTTAGAATTGCGGGGACATGGCGTGGACTCCTTAGAACGTTTTTCAATGGAGCCGCGGATGAAAACGGATGTCCCCAAACGCAATGTTTCGAGAGTCGACGTTGACACCACCGTTCAAATGAGGAATGCCAAGCACTCCACGGAATCAGAGCGGTATCACAAAGCGATCATCGAACGGGTCGCTGAAACCCGAAAGAGCGGAGTGGCAGGGTGGGACGCTTCCACTCACATTGCGATTGCGCGTTCGCTCATTTTCTGGCTCTCCACAACCTCCCAACCGCAAGTTTTGAGAAAAAATTTTTCGGCGTCGGACACCATGCCCGCGTCCTGACTCTCGGAGAACTCGCCGGAACTCAACCCGCCGTCTCCCCGCCCACAAAAATTCCGCCACGTATAAAACAAGTTCAACGACCGTACCCATTTTTAACTTCGAGTCTTGACACTGAAAGGGGGATCACTGCCGATGTCGATTCTAGTGACAGGGGGTGGAGGGTTTCTCGGGCGGTACATCGTCGAGAAATTGCTCGCGAGGGGCGAACGGGTGAAGGTCTTCGCACGCGGGGAGTATCCCGATCTTGAAGCTCTCGGCGCCGAGGTCATCCGGGGGGACATTCAAAATCCCCAGCAGGTCGACGACGCGTTGAACGGAATCTCCAGCGTATTCCACACGGCGGCCGTTCCCGGGATCTGGGGACCGTGGTCGATGTACCATGGGATCAACACGCTGGGGACAAATCACGTTCTCGACGCGTGTCGCAAGCATCAAGTCGGGCGATTGGTCTACACCAGTTCTCCCAGTGTGGTTTACGACGGAAAGCCTCATCTGGATGCGAACGAATCATTGCCGTATCCGACGGACTGGTTCTGCCATTATCCCCATTCGAAAGCGCTTGCCGAGCAGGCGGTCCTCGCGGCGGACGGGCGCGAGGGTTTGCGAACCGTGGCGCTCCGTCCCCATTTGATCTGGGGGCCGCGCGACAACCACCTCATTCCACGACTGATTCAAAGAGCCAAGGCGGGACGGCTTCGTCGCGTCGGGGACGGATCAAACTTCGTCTCAATGTCCTATGTGGAGAATGCGGCGGACGCCCACTTGCAGGCGTTTGACGCATTGTCCAGCGAAGCTCAGTGTGCTGGGAAGGCGTATTTCATCAATGAACCCGAACCAGTCAAGCTCTGGGATTGGGTGGACGAAATCTTGGCGATGGCCGACCTGCCGCCAGTTCGCAAGACGATCTCTTCCGGAGCCGCGTACTCCGTGGGCCGGATTCTGGAATCGGTCTGGGGAACGCTCAAGCTCGGAGGGGAACCGCCCATGACGCGGTTTCTGGCGTCACAACTCAGCCAGTCGCATAGCTACTCCATCGAAAACGCACGGAAGGACTTCGGGTATTCGCCGAGCGTCTCGATTGAAGAAGGGATGCGTCGGCTGGCGGAGCAGATTGGAGGAGAGAGGAGCGAGGAGAGATGAGAGGGAAATCAGAAAACCCCGGGAGCAGTTGCCAGCGCCCGGGGTTCGAGGGGAATTGGGGATTCTGTTGTCTGTTACGATTTCTTCTCAAACTCGGCGTCGATGACATCGTCGTCGCTGGTGCTGGAACCCCCTTCTTGTGGGGCATCTCCGCCGCCAGCCGCCTCCGCCGACTCGTACATGTGCTTACTGAGGGCGTGCGTCGCCTGCTCGAGGTTCTCCAGTGCCGACTTGATGGCGTCCAGATCGTCCCCTTTCTCGGCTTCGTTCACCTTCTCAATCGCCGACTTCACCGCGGACTTGGATGACTCATCCAGTTTCTCGTCGTACTCGCGAAGCATCTTTTCAGCGGAGTAGGCCATGTTGGAGGCCTTGTTTTTGATCTCCGCGAGTTCACGACGTTTCTTATCCTCAGCGGCGTGCGATTCGGCATCCTTCTGCATCTGCTTAATCTCGTCTTCCGAGAGGCCGCTCGACTGCTGAATGGTGACCTTGTGCTCCTTGCCGGTGGACTTGTCCTTCGCGGAGACGTTGAGGATCCCGTTGACATCAATGTCGAACGTGACCTCAATCTGCGGGACGCCTCGCGGGGCAGGGGGGAGACCTTCCAAGTTGAACTGATCCAACAGCCGGTTGTCATTGGCCATCGGACGTTCCCCTTGGAAAACGCGGACGGTCACGGCGGTCTGATTGTCCGCCGCCGTGGAGAAAGTTTCTGACCGCGTCACGGGAATCGTGGTGTTCCGATCGATGAGGTTCGTCATCACGCCCCCTTCGGTTTCGATTCCGAGGGAGAGCGGGGTTACGTCGAGCAAAACGACGTCTTTGACATCGCCGGCGATGATTGCTCCCTGAATCGCCGCACCAATTGAGACCACTTCATCCGGGTTGACCCCTTTGTGGGGTTCTTTGCCTTTGAAGATCCGCTTCACCAATTCCTGCACGAGGGGAACACGTGTCGATCCCCCGACGAGGACGACTTCGTCCACATCGCCAGGAGAGAGTTTGGCATCTTTGAGGGCCTGCTCCACGGGCTTCCGGCAACGTTCGACGAGCGGATCGATGAGACGCTCGAACTGCGAGCGGCTGATCGTCATCTGCAAGTGTTTGGCTTCATGGATAAATGGAAGGTTGATCTCCGTACTTTGTAGCGAAGAGAGTTCCTTCTTGGCTTTCTCGCACGCTTCGCGCAGACGCTGGAGCGCCATGGGATGCTGGCGAAGGTCGAGTCCTTCCTGCTTCTTGAATTCTTCCGCGACGTAGTTGATGAGTTCTTCGTCGAAGTCATCGCCGCCGAGATGGGTGTCCCCGTTGGTCGAGAGCACTTCGACGGAGCCCCCCTCCACTTCGAGAACGGAGACGTCAAACGTTCCCCCCCCGAGGTCGAAGACGGCGATCTTTTCGTCCTTCTTCTTCTCGAGGCCGTAAGCCAACGCGGCGGCCGTCGGCTCGTTGATGATTCGGGCGACTTCGAGCCCGGCAATCTGCCCCGCGTCTTTCGTCGCCTGCCGCTGTGCGTCATTGAAGTACGCGGGAACCGTAATCACCGCCTTGTTGACGCGATGACCGAGATAACTCTCGGCGGCGTCCTTGAGTTTCATCAGGACCTTCGCCGAGATTTCCGGCGGCG
>JAGQQQ010000277.1 GCA_020426125.1 Planctomycetaceae bacterium | reverse complement strand
GATTCGGTTTCTGTGGAGGACTGTGCCTCCGACACGTCTTCGCGAGGATTGGTGGAACGGTCAACTCTGCGTCGCGATGATGAGGAATCCTCTTCGTCGTCATCGTCCTGCACGACTCGGATCGTCGTTGAGACATTGACCTTAACATTGGTGATTACTTGAATCGGGGCTGAACCTCGCTGCTTGCCGAGTGCTGAGATCAGGTTGGCCAGCCCCTCAAGATTCGATTCCTCGGCAACTCTCTTTTCGACTTTTTCCAGCACTTTGTCGTCGTCAACATCGAGTTCGATTTTTGTCTCAACATTGACATCGACGTTGGTAACGACATCCGCTTGCGGGCGGATGCCGGACTGGGCGAGTGAATGATTTGAGATCAACGTCAGGGCGGCGATGGTGGGAATCAGCAACGGCGACTTCATGAGAAACTCCAGTATCAGCTGTGGGAGTTTCCATTGTAACCGTCAAAAACGGGAGAGCCAGATCCGCATTCTCTTGGTACACCCAATCGGACGCATTCGCCTTCACGTTCTTGATGTAGCGTTTTCGACCGTTCAACGGTTAGAGGCACGAGAACACCGAATCTGAGACGATTGATGCGTTACTTCCTGCCCGTTCTTTCTTTGGTTGTCTTTTGGAACTCGCTCCCTTGCCCGGCGGCACCGATCGTCGAACTGGTTCAGGGAGATCGTGCCTTCCGGGGGAGTCCGGTCGTGCACAACGAGGAGCTCTGCTGGCTGGCAGAGCCAAGCGGACGGCATCAACGCATCAACCTGTTGCATGTGACAGACTTTCGCAAGATCCCAGGAGAATTCCGGGCCTGGAGTGCGACCGAACTTGCCTCTCAAATCTCCAAAACGCTGGACGCCGGCCAGGAAGTCCAGGTTCGCGGGGACTTTGTTGTTGTTGCTCCCCAGGGACGGGGACGCGGGTATGCGAGTCTGTTGGAACAGACGTCTCGCAGTTTTTTCGGGTACTTTGCCCGCCGGAACATGACCTTAAAGCGGCCTGAGTTTCCGTTGGTCGTGCATGTCCACTCCTCCAAACAGGCGTTCGACGACCATTGCCGGGACGACGGATTCGCCGTTTCCCCATTGCTACAAGGCTACTACTCGCCGGGGAAGAACACCGTCATCATGTATGACAAACAAATCGACTCAAACACGGCACAAATCACCGCTCCGGGATATTCGTCAACCGACTCGATCGATCCAGCGATTCAGGACACAGTCATTCATGAAACGATCCATCAATTGGCCTTCAACACGGGCCTCCACTCCCGGATCGGACAAAATCCCCGCTGGGTGGTCGAAGGGCTGGCGATGATGCTTGAGGCCGAAGGGGTTCGCCGCTCAACCGGGGGGACACCCCAAGAACTCGCCAACCCGGAACGCCTTTTCTGGTTTCATCAGATGCGGGCGAGAAACTTGCAGATTCCGTTGGCCGAATTCGTGGCGGACGACTCCGGCGCCTTTCGGACAAGTGTCCTCAATGCGTATGCCCAAGCTTGGGCGGTCACATTCTACCTGGCCCAAACTCGACCGGGAGACTACCGCCGATATCTCCAAAAGATCGCGGACCGAAATCCCCTATCCGAAGAGTATACTTCTCGGGAACGCCTCGCCGACTTCCAGGCGTCCTTCGGATCTGACATCGGCCTCCTGGACTCCCGATTTCTTCGCTACATCGACGGGCTTCAATAGCGATTGATCAAGGTTCAGTTTTCGACTTGGAAAGTTCCGGGAGTTGGTCCAATAGTCGATCGAAATACTCCTTCAACGAAGGATCGAGGTTGGCAAAGCCGTCGCTGGAACGGGGCTGGTCCATGGCCCGTCGCATGGCATTGTGCATGAGATACCGGCCGGTCGTCGTATTCATATGAATGGCATCGCGATAGAGGTCTTCGAGCTTTTCCACTGGAGCCTCTCCATTCTCAATATCACTCGCGATCATCTCCAACAGATCGGTCGTGTGCGTCTGACGGAACTCGCGCCCGGGAAAAATTCCGCGCAGGGTTCCCGTGAGCGCTGCGAGATACGCCGGACTGTGAACGAGTTTTCCATCGGTCTCTTCGAGTGCATATTCCTCCGCACGTGAGGCGTGCCGAGCCCAGCCGGCATGAATGATGACGACGGCATTCGGCTGCAACTGAAGCCATTTGCCAATGGTCGAAACATCCTCGTCCAGCGTCGACCCATAATGCGGTTGGACGGACAGATAGTCATACTGCTTATCTTTCAAAGCTTGCGGCCACAACGTCGATGACCCCACACAGGGATCCTCGGGATTTTGGTAGATAAACGGCAGGCTTTTGCCGCAGTCGACATGCCATTGCACGTCCCCATCCAACTTCGACGGGACCGTATCCCAAGTCAGCGAATTGCCAATCAGGTAAAAACTCGGCTCAGCGGCGGCCGTGATTCGGACTGACAAACACAAAACGATGAAAAAAGTTCGGCGTGCGATCATCGGATCCCCCGTTGAATTTTTGTGACGCAGAATTGCCGTTTAGGAACGGGCGGGAAATAACTGTCGCGATTGACTGCTATGGAAACTCGAAATCCGAAATCACAAATTCGAAACAAATCCGAATGTCAGAAATTCGAATGAATGCACATCGCGTCGGCTTTCGTCGATGATTCGCGCCATCGGTTCTGTCATTCGTATTTTGAATTTGTTTCGGATTTCGAAATTCGGATTTCGACGGACAACCCGCCACTTATTGATCGCCCGGTCCTTAGCCGTCGCCCTCCCGGCGCGGTCTTGAGCGGCTACTGCCAATCGAGAATCACTTTCCCGCTTTCACCGGAGTTCATGACTTCAAACCCCCGTTCAAAATCGGCGGCGGCGAATCGATGGGTAATCACGGGCCGAATGTCCAGGCCCCCCTGAATCATGACGGTCATCTTGTACCATGTTTCGTACATCTCCCGACCGTAAATCCCCTTGATGGTGATCATATTGAAGATCACGGTGTTCCAGTCGATCGCAATCGGCTTCGGCGGGATCCCCAGCATCGCAATTTTCCCGCCGTGGCACATATTGGCCAGCATGTCCTGAAAGGCGGTCGCATTCCCCGACATCTCTAGGCCGACGTCGAAGCCTTCCTTCATGCCCAGTTCTTCCTGGACATCGGCGATTGTTTCAGTGCGAACATCCAGGACACGGGTCGCGCCCATCTTCTTGGCCAGTTCCAGTCGCCAGGGATTCACATCGGTGACCACGACATACCGGGCTCCGGCGTAACGGACCACCGCAGCGGCCATGCAGCCGATCGGACCGGCTCCCGTGATCAACACGTCTTCCCCAAGCACGTCGAAGGACAGGGCCGTGTGTACGGCGTTCCCCAGCGGATCAAAAATCGACGCCACTTCGCGATCGATCTCCGGAGAGTGGTGCCAGACATTCGTCTGGGGGATGGAGATATACTCCGCGAAGGCCCCCGTTCGATTGACACCGATCCCTTCGGTTTCGGCACACAGATGCCTGCGACCGGCAAGACAATTCCGACAGTGACCGCAGACGACATGACCCTCGCCGCTGACGATCTCTCCGGGAAAGAAGTCTTTGACGTTCGATCCCACTTCGACGATCTCGCCAACGAACTCATGGCCGACGACCATCGGGACGGGAATCGTCTTCTGTGCCCATTCGTCCCAGTTGTAGATGTGCAGGTCTGTCCCGCAAATTCCGGTCTTTTCAATCCGAATCAGGACGTCATTGATCCCGACTTCCGGTTCGGGGACGTCCTCCATCCAGAGGCCGGGTTGACTGTGCCGTTTGACAAGCGCTTTCATCGATTGATCGTCCTTCCGTGGTGGCGAGTCAGGTGATGGATCCCAGCGAAATCAACTTCTCTGTTCCCGCTCGCGACCGACCTTTCTCAGCATAAGCAACGTTCGGGAGAAAGGGGAGCATTCGATCGAGGTTTCCGCTCCCCATTCTGTTTCTTAAGATGAATTGGAGTGGTCAAACCGTGTTCTTCAAGAGTCATTGCCATGCTTGCCTCCTCACGTTGGAACCGCCGCCAGATTCTCCAACAGGCCGGAGGGGGTTTCGGTGGGATGGCTCTCGCGTACCTCCTCGCTCAACAAAGTTTGGCGAGTGACTCCTCGTCGATCGACTGGAATGGCGGTCTCCATCACCCCGCGAAAGTCAAACGAGTGATTCAACTGTTCATGACGGGCGGCGCCAGCCCGATGGACACGTTCGACTACAAGCC
>JAGQQQ010000276.1 GCA_020426125.1 Planctomycetaceae bacterium | reverse complement strand
GTTGGAGAATGTCTTCCTCAAACATGATTCCGAGTTGGGCGACAGGGCGGAGAGGGTGCTCCAGGCGTATTCCCGGTCGGACCAGCCCATCGCCGCTCTGGCTCAAGCGGTATTGATTCGCAACGGCCGGATCAGGGAGACGCGAGCCCGCCGAGCGATCACCAAATTGGGTGGGGAAGTTGTTTACATTCATCCGAATCCGCAAGTTCCCTTGACTCAGGTTCCCTTGGCTGTCATCAGCAATTCCGCAGTTGCCCCTGGAACTGGTGTGGGGTTCGGGGAGCCGGCTGTGTTGTATGCGGTCTGGTTGCACGAAACCTGGAAAGGGGGAGAAGAGGGACTTTGGCATCTTGAGAGGCTCCAGCATTGGGAGGACATCGCGGTCTATAGCATTCGCGGGAACAACGTCAGCCGGCTTGCCTTGTTTCGGCTCGCGGGAATCGTCCGAGGCCTGCAATTTGTGGAGCGGGGTCCGTGTCTGGGGATCCAGAATGACCGAGATGATTCGCGATGTTTTGTCGGAGATGTCTTGCCAGGAAGTGCCGCGCAATCGGGAGGGCTGAGAATGCATGACGAGATTCTGAAACTGAACGGAGAGCACATTCCGAATTTTCCCAATCTTGTCCAACGGCTTCAGGACTTCGAAGTCGGTGACACGATTCAGTTGCTGGTGCGTCGACTCAATAGCGACAATGAGTCCGAATCGATTGAGTTGAAGATCAAGCTGACCAGTTGGCGTACGGTGACCCGATCGGAAATCGAGGTTCCGGCACCGCGGCCGTTTCGCGGCCCCTTTGAATCGGCCCCCAGTGTGCCTCCGCCGGTACCGACCCCAGAACGACTCGATGATCGGATGGCGATTTGAAGATGGCGGAATCAATTGTTCTACGTCGAGTGTTGGATCTCTAAAGAATTCCGATCGTGGCGGCCATACGCGGGAGGACCTAGCGAAGGCGGTGGTTGTTTCGAGGGGTTTCCCTGCGGTTATCGCACACGAACTCTAAGTCTAAACAGTGGCACTTGTCGCTTCGACTTGCCATGATGTGGAGGTGATTCGAAGTTCTCTCCTGTCCTGTTGAACTGGGCGAGACTCGTGCCGGACCGTCTAATTCTTGGCGCGTTGTCTGAAGGGGACTCGGCTGTCGTGACAGGTTGGATCAACCATTTCTGGGTGGATAGATGGCATTGCCCATTCATGTGAAGCGAATCGACCATGTGACCCTCGTGGTGAGGGATTTGGAGGAATCTCGGCAGTTCTACGTCGACGTTCTGGGGATGGTCGAGGTTTCGCGACCGGGATTCTCCTTTCCTGGATTGTGGTTTCAGGCCGGATCGACACAGATTCATCTGATTCTGGAGCATGACGAGTCTGGACCGGCGCGGGTGTTCGTGCCCGAAGAGTGTTCCATCAGCCGGACGAGGCATTTTGCCTTCGAGGTCGAAGACGCGATGGCCGCCAAAGATCGGCTTGACGAACTCGGAATCGCAATTGTCGCTGGCCCCAAGTCCCGCCCCGACGGTCCCACGCAACTGTATGTCTTTGATCCCGATCGCAATTTGGTCGAATTGTTCAGTTTATGACGACTGGGAAGTTGCTCGGGATTTTTCGCCTTTTCAGATGTTGGACTGGGGATGTTCCCCGAGGTGAACCACTCCCAATTCGCTTTTTTCGGATTCATTTCCCCCAATTTTTCGGATTAGAGCAACCGCGATGATTCCCACGAAGTTTCGGGAGTCGCGAGTTCCGATTGGCCGATTCTCATGGAAGAGTTGGCGAACCGCTGTTCTCTAGTCGAGAAGGGTCTTTGGCCTCTATACTTCACTTAGAAATCAAGCTGATTCCCGAATCTGATGGCCCGTCGTCGGTTTCCGTTGTCTCGTCAATTTTGAGTTTCCTCCACCCTTGAGCTGAATTCGACCGTTTGAGAAGCCTGATGCAAGAACTGCGAAAACGAGTTGTGATCGGATCGATGGTGGTCTCCGCGATTGTGGCTCTCGCGGCGATCGCGGATATCGCGTTGGGTGTGCCATTCGCGGGGTCTCAGACGATGACGATGGATATCATCTTCATCATCTGCGCCGCGATTGTCGGCTATCTCTGCTGGGACGCTCTCAAGGATATGGGGTAAGAATCTGGCAATCAGAGATCGGGGTTCGAGAGGGGTAGGAAATATTCCCTTCGCATTTCGTAACGTCTGTGATCGTCTTTTTCCAGCCATCTCCAACATTGATCGCTGCTTTCCGAGGCGTCGAAACCAACTGACACTCTTGAGGTTTTGACATTTGGTGATTGGGAGGAAAATCGGAGTAGGAAGTCTTTCCGCTTGGTGATGCTTCGGCTATTCAAATCCGAGGTGGCTTCGTATTGTTCCATGACTGTGGTTTGTTTTTGGTCATGCTGGGGATGGCGGCCGACCTTCAACTCTCGAAAATCGGGCACGCTTGAGTTTCGCCAACATGACGAGGTGTGCGGAAGTCAGACACAGAGTGCCACGTCGTGCTACCTTTGAAATCGGCACCGGCATGATCGAATCCACCGCCAAACAACTCGTCGGCCAACGCCTCGAAGGCTTCAGCATGCACTGCACCGAAGAAGGCGAGATTGCCATGACGGCCCTCCGGGCACATTCACTCAATCATCAGTGCCACCAATTCTGGAGACCCCTCCCACTGAACTGTTGATCCGCCACAGATAGGCGACTCCGCCGTATCGAGCGGAACGAATCACCGCGAATTTGCCCTTCTGCCGAAAACCTGCCAGACTCACTGCGACTCTGGGATCAGGAATTTGGCAAAATATGTGGAATCCGTTTCGATCGTTTTTCCATTCTTCGAAACTCTCCGAGATGGAATACCAAAACGCGAAGGACGAGTTGCTTCGTGAAACTCCCGTTCCGGTCATCTGGTTGTTCGGAAAGACGGGTGCGGGAAAATCTTCGATCATCAGGTATCTCACGGGGGTGGAGAGCATCGAGATCGGAACAGGCTACAAACCTCAGACGCGGTTCTCGTCCCGTTACGACTTCCCCTCCGAGTCGGAACCCCTGATGAGGTTCCTCGATACCCGAGGATTGGGGGAAGTCGATTACGATCCGTCAGAGGAGATCAGCCAATTTGGAGGTCAAACTCACTTGATGATTGTGGTCGTGCGGGCGATGGACCACGCCGTCGACGAATTGTTGGGACCGTTGGAGAAGATTCGCGCTGCTGCCCCGCACCGGCCAGTGATCCTCGCGCTAACGGCCCTTCACGATGCCTATCCAGGGGAGCAACACCCAGAGGAAGACCCCTTTTTGCTTTCGCTTGGTCCCTGTCCCTTGCCAGAGGGGATTGATCCCGACCTCACCAGATCACTCGCCAGACAGTATGAACGGTACCGAGGGCTATTTGATCGGGCCGTCCCCCTTGATCTCACCCCGCCTGACGAGGGATTTCTTGAATCAAACTTCGGGGGGGAAAGGCTCAAAACCAGCATCATCGAGTCCTTGCCGGCTGCCTATCGACAGGTGCTGCTGCAACTTGATGAACTCACGATTGACCATCAGGACTTGATGCGACGGCGGACGATGCCGGTGATTCTGGGGACAAGCACGTTAGCCGCTACGGCTGCCGCCATCCCTCTTCCCTGGGTCGATATTCCCGTGGTGATGGGATTGCAATCTCACTTAGTGTACAAGATCGCCCAAATCCACAATCAGCAGATCGATGGCCGCACGATCGCCAAAGTCACGGGCGGTTTGGGAGGTCGTCTGGCTGTGCGAATGGCCATCCGCGAGACCTTGAAGTTCATTCCCTGGGTCGGCATGGCGGCCAACGCGGCTGCATCATTTGCTTACACGTTTGCAACCGGGATGGTCTGGAACTGGTATTTCACGAGAGTGGGAAAAGGCCACGTTCCCACGGAGGACGAACTGAAGAACGTCTTTCAGGAACAATTGCTCCAGGCGACGGAACTTTGGAGGAAAACTCGCTCATCGGCAGGGACCCCGAATGTCTGACGGCGCGGGGTTCGACGGCATCGGTCCGAGTCCCCGTTTCCGACTTTTGCCCCCCCCTTCATAAATGACCGAATCCGATTTTTGGACACTCCGTGGGGAGAAATCCGAAATTCGAAGAACCAAGGACCAAACAAATTCGAAATCACAAACTCAAAAGGAGGAAACGTCTCGCCGTGATTCGCTGGCGATTTTTCTGCCGGAGCGTAAGTTGTTTCCTCGTTTGGAAATTCGGAAATTTGGATTTGTTTGAGATCTGGAACTTGGGTTTTCGAATTTCTCTAAGTTTGAGCGTCCAGCAATCGCAATCGGGTAATTAGGGTCGCCGCTCCCGTGGCAGCTTCAGGAAAATCTGGGTGAAGTACAAATCCCCTCCGGCGGACCGCGCGACACCAACTCCCAGGTATTCCTGTTCGGGATTCAACATGTTTCTTTTGTGGCCTTCGCTGTTCATCCAACCGGAGATGGCGACATTCGCCAAGCTGGCCGGAGCCGCTCCGTCCGCGGGAGTACAGACAAAACAGTTTTCACTCCCCCCAGAATATGCTCGATCCATCGCAGCACTCGCGGCGCGTCTGCGAAATCCACTATCGGTTTCCGTTCCGTCCTCACCATGTCCAAAGGGTACTTCGCCGGACGCCATCCTTTGACTCCAATCGCGGGCGTAGTCGGAAAGGATTCGTGACAACAGAACAGGTGCCGTCTGTTGTTGGGCTCTCTGGGCATTCGCTTGGCGAAAAACCTCTTGTTCCACCGGAGATAGGCGGAGCAAGGGATCATAGCCAACGAATTCGGATTGGCTCAGGCTCTGGCTTTGGTCCAGATCCATATCCCGGAAATTTGTCTTCGACAATTCCAAGTCCAGCCCCTGTCTGCCAAGCAAGTATTCCTCCCCGGAGAGCTGTCCATCGACGTTGCGGTCCCGTGCAATAAATTCCTCACGGGTTCCGGCCATGAGCGCAGAGTTCCAAAAAAGCAGCGTCAAACAGAGCATCCCAGTCAATTTTTGATAGACCGGACAGTCCAAGACTTTTAAGCATGGCATCGTGTTTCCCCTGGTGTCTTTGAGTTGATCCCGTCCATCGGCCGCTCTCCGAAGAGGGAACCTTGATGTTCGAGATTGTGCGAGATTGGTGGTGCAACATTCCATGCTGACAAGAGATCCCATTTCTCAACGTAATGGACCCATGTCTGTTTCCCCAGTGATTACGGAACCACTCCAATTCGAAGTTGTGCCTTTCACCAAACTTCCCCTCGTCTTCCGAGAGCAACGCTGGGCGCTCACGGCGTTTTTTCAGGATTCCGAAAATCACGCTCCGGTAATTGCCCTGTCGAAGGTTTCCCTGCGACTTCGCCTGACAGCAATTCGGAGATTAGGAATCGTGACAACCTGGAATCGAACAGGGCGTTTCGAGGGGAATTCAGTCTGAGGAACCGGTTTTTCCGTGAGGATTTCACGATGGGACGGAAGAAGAAGGCTGTCTCACTCCCCACTCACGTGATGTTTAGGTTACTCTCAGGCATCCGGGCGGGGAGTTCGGCCGAATGACCGTTGGCAGACTCCGGTTTGCTCAAGCCTCCATTCATTCGCAAGGAACAAGTCGAGACCCATGAACAGATTGAAACTTGCCGTATGGGGAGTTGCGTGGATGGGAATTGCCACGGCCCCCCTTTTTGCTCAGCCGCAGACACCCGGTTCTGCCGCTCCGCCACCAAGTGCGCCGACTCAGCCGCCTCCCCCCCCTCCCCCGGGGAACAGCGGCACGACGGGACCTGGCGCAACGACAAACGCGTTAATTTTCGATCCGGCCGGAGCCTGGTCAATGGGGCCGGCAAATCAGCCGCAGTTTAACGCAAACTTCGGGAGCCGTGTTAAGGTTGTGATGACTCTGACCGGATTCAACATGTCGGATACGAGGCAGGTTGTCTCAAGTTATATCCCGAAGCCTGGTCAGGCAAATGTCTACTCTCTTTCTCTATCGGTGAACGCCAGAGGGGAGGTCATCCAACAGGCTGATCCCAACATCACGATTGCGGTGACAGGATTGGACACGATGGAATTGCGTTACGGGACGGTTGTTCACACCTTCAAGCGGGTTGGTCCTTCGGAAAGTCTCGTGGCGAAGAAGAATGAGGTCATGGAAGTGCTCAAAGCCTCACGTGCATCCGGAGGGCTCAACGAGGCGACATTTCACAATGAGCTTTCGGCTTCCGCGGATCGGCATTGCCTGTTTCTTGCCAGCGTCCAATTCGACCAGACAGGGAACCCGCTCGACGCTCATTGGGAGGGAAAGTCAAGGTTCGATGAGATTGAAACCCGTCTCAAAGGATTAGGATACCAACTCGATTCTCAGTTTCGACACAGTGAAACCGTCTTCGCGGTGGATCGGGGAAAGGCGGGCGCCGTGAAGGAAATGGTTGACCGGATGCGTGACAGTGCACAACACTGGAACAACCTCATGCCGCCGGGAAAGACGGTGTATGTCCTGGGAGG
>JAGQQQ010000275.1 GCA_020426125.1 Planctomycetaceae bacterium | reverse complement strand
GCCTTCAAGGGCCGGAGGCTCGGCAGAACGTCAGCCGGAGTCGGCAGGCTCCGGTTTCGGGACCAGCCTTGAACGACAGGCTCGAAGGGTCGGCAGAAACATCGTCATGGATTGGTTCTGTCGGCCTTCCCGGCCTTCGTGTTCCCGCGTCGACTCGACCGTGGACTGCTGTCCACGGCTGGGGCTGTTTCGCCCCTCCGGGGCTGTCATTGCTGCATGCACAAGACACACCTGGATGATAATCAACTCCACTGACACTCTCTCGTCACCCAAGCACCTCACCGAAGATCCGCAACGCGGTCGAGTAACAATGCCATTCTGGAAAGGGTTCGCTCCCAACTGTTTTCCTACCCACTATCTGCTACCCACTATCTGCTACCCACTCTCTGCTACCCACCACCAACCGATCGCAAAACCGAGACACTTATTCATCGGACGTCCCTAAGTCGGTTTGGCCGTGATTTGCTTGGCCTGGAGGAGGCGTTTCAACATCGAGTTGTTTTGAGTGGAACCGATCACGTCCCGACGGCAACCGCAGCCGGTTTCGATGTCGAGCCGGGAACTTTTTGTTCCGTCGGTTTTCGAGTCGGCTTCTCGGGAATGGCAGAATGCAGAATTAACGGAATCGCCCAAAGCGTGATCAGGGTTCCCGAGAGAAGCCCGCCGACAACGACGCGTGCCATCGGAGCTTGGAGTTCGCCCCCTTCTCCCCACCCCCAGGCCACGGGGAGCATCCCCAACACCGTTGTCAGGGTCGTCATGATGATCGGACGGAACCGCCTCAGGCTCGCGCGGGTGACAATTTCGTGCGTACTCAGTTCGGGAGAAGTCCGCCGCAATTGCCAAGCGTAGTCCACGAGAACGATGGCATTGTTCACGACGACCCCAGCCAGCACAATCAGTCCGATTCCCGATTCGACATTCAGTGTCGTATCCCAAAACACCAGCACCAATATCACACCCACGGCCCCGAGCGGCAGTGTTGTCAGAATTAAAAGCGGACTCGTCAAAGATTCGAACTGTGCGGCCATCACCATATACATCAGGATGACCGCCAGCAGGAACCCCAGTTGGAGCATCTGAAAACTCTCCTGTTGCTCCTCGTAATCGCCGCTCACTTCCAACTGAAAACCATCGGGGACCGGCAAATCCGCAAGAGCCATCTGCAAGTCCCCGACGGCACTTCCCAAATCGCGGCCCTCGGCGGCACCCGTCACCACGATCGCCCGTTGCCGGTCCACCCGTTCGATGGAGACTGGGGCATCATCCAATTCATACGCCACCAGATTTCCGAGCGGTACCAACTTTCCGCTCGGAACGCTGACCCCCACCTGGTCGAGATCGGTCTTCCCCGCTCGGTCCCCTTCTCGTAGTCGCACGAGGACATTGAACTCGTCTCCACTCTCGCGATACACGGTCGCCTGCGTTCCCCGAAATGTGGTTTCGAGCGACTGGGAGATTGCGTCCACGGTGATCCCCAAATTGCTTGCTTTTGATCGGTCGATGCGCGTGACCAGTTCAGGCCGTTTGTCATCGATCTGGGTTTCGACGTTCACGAGGCCGGGAATGGTCTTCATCGTCTCTTCAACCGCCTTCGCCAGCTGCTCGGCGGTTTGTCGATCATGACCACGCACAAGCACGGCGATGTTATCGCCGTCGCGGTTAAAGCTCCGAGGCAACGGCAGGCTGCCGTAAACGCGGCTGTTGACCTTGCCTCCCGCCACGCGTGGAGCCTTTTCCGCGAATCGTTTCCGAATGTCCTCAGCGGTCGCGTCTCTTTCATCGCGAGGGATCAATTGGAGAATGACCCGGGATTCATTCCAGTCTTCGCCGTCGTCCGCTTCATCCCCCACGAAGACGGACATGGTGTCCATCTCCGGCACTAACTCGATCACCGCGTCTTCGATGATTTTCGTCTGCCGATCCAGCGTCTCCAATTGGATTCCTGGAGCCATCTGCATGGTGATCCCCAGACGGCCAT
>JAGQQQ010000274.1 GCA_020426125.1 Planctomycetaceae bacterium | reverse complement strand
TGAGAGATTTTGATAACTCCTTGGAATCCGACAACGAAATCGAACGAGGCCAGTTCGCCGCAAGATTCAGGACTTCTGACCATTTGGGAACCTGTCGGGTCGTCTTGACGAACTCACTCGGGAGTTCTCCCGATGGGAAGGCAACATTGTCATACCTCGTCGACAACTGTTCCATGAGTTCATTCGCCGCATCCGCGGAACGGAACTCCAGATTCATCAGGACCAATCGCCGCATGGCCTCTGCCTGGATTGAGGGGTCCGGAGAATTCAGAAGCTCGACTAACAGCGTTTCCTGGACGAGGGCGCTGTTTCGATCAGTCGCGGCATCATCCAGCAGATGGAACCGCTCCTCTGGGGAGAGGAACATCTGAGGAAGGGCGTTAACAACCTGAAGGACGCCTCCCGGGCTCTCTTGGTCATTGAGCCAGCCTTTGATCAGATCCCGGCACTCCCCGTCTTGTGGCGACCTTGTTTCGAGAATCTCCCGTATAACGCCGAGTGACCACTGATAATCGGAAATCGCCAGTTCGTCTTCTCCTTCACGGAGATCATGTTGCCTATTCATCGAGGCTGTCAGCAGATTCAAGGAATGCTTCGTCGCTTCGACAAACTCACCAGAAGAAATCAGTCCTCTGGAGTAAGCGCGAAGAAACTCCCGATGCTGGTCCGAAGAGGGAGCAAGCCGAGAGACCTCTTCGGCAAGATGTCGATATTTTTCGAAGTCGATGCGAAGCCCGTCGATCATTGTGGCAACGAGCGCCCGTCGATACTCAGCGGGACTCTCCCCGGTGAGGATCTCCCGGAGAGCGGCGATTCCTTCATCAACCCGGCCTCGTTGTAAGTCCCAAAGCGCCAGTTCGGCTCGGGCGTTCGGAGTCTCGGCGTCGGCGAGTTGTTGAATGTCGGAAGATGGCAGATACGAACGGACCGCGTTCGCAGTTTGAAGTATCAGCCGGTCCCCCCCCACGGCCAGATTTCCGGGAATCTCCGCCGAAGACGAGATTCGGGTAATCAAACGCCCCTTTTCCAGGTCAATCACCCCGATTTCCCCTGAAGCCAACGGCTGGAGAAACTGCGATCCCATGCGAATCCCTCGGCCACTTGGCAACGAAATGGGAACGGGCTCATTCCATGCCATCGAGCCATCGGCAGCGCGTACGGCCAGGATCGACCGTCGAGCAACGAGGATCCATTGATCCTGATAGGTCCCCGCCAGCGCCACACGAGATCCTCGGGGGAAAGGCTCTTGCCAGGCCGGCTGGCCATCGAACAAATTGAGTACCACAAAATGATCATGATCAGTCGGGGTGCACGCCACATAATCCCCGGAAACAATCATTCGAAAGTCGAACCAGCGGTCATCCTGGAGCAGTTCCTCAGCCGCCTGTTTCAACTCGAAATCCTGACCGTTGAATCGTATACGGCGGCCAAACCGCAAGAATTCCTGCTCATAGGACTTGTACTGATGTGTCCAAGCGAGCATTCGGGTTCCTGGATCGACGGCGACGATCACCCCTTCTCCCGTGGGACAAATCAGCCGTCCCCCACCATAGACGGGCATCAGTCCCGAGATTCGTCGAGAGTAGTCCGTCGTCAGATCGCCCACGGGGTTCAACAACCCGATCGTCCAGGAAATCGAGAACGTGTCTGGATCGATCGCAAACAACTGAATCTGTCCTTGCTCTTCTCCGATAGCGAAGAGCGTTCCATCGATCTCGATGGGTGGCCCCATGAAAAAGATTTCCCGGGATTCGGACTCGCCAAAGGGGTCTCGTTGTTCATCCGAAGGAGTTCCCAGCCAGCCGCGAACGAGCCCTTCATCTTCCAGGCTCAATTGGATCAAAAGGTTTCGCCTCTGAGGAATAAGATCATGCGGTTGACGATTGCGAGAGATGTTTTCTTCCGAGGTCGTCCCAATGGGCTGGCAGTTGGTCAAAGCGTAAACATACCGGCCATCGGAACTGAGCGTGGCGGACGTCAAGTCGCGAAACGAGCGAATCTCGCTCACAACATTTCTCATTGTCTCCCGAACGGGATCCGATTGTTCCGACAAGGATGCGCTGTTCGAATGGAGATAGGAAAAGGTGCCGTCGATCAGGCACGATGTCCAACGGTGTTGGCCGGTCTCCAGATCGAACGATTTCACCGTCCCCGGCCCCGCGACAATCACTTCGGAACCGATGACCAAGGGCCGACCCGTGGGAAAGAGGACCCGGTCCGATTCGCTCCGGGCCCGTCGTCGTGCGGCGGAATAGACATCCTGAGCAGACTTCAGAAGTCGCTCCCGGACTTCTTCATCAAAGAACGTTTGCAGAAAGTCATATTCATTGATCAACGGGGCGGACCACGCCTCCGGAGTCATCGCGGGAACCGTTGCGCCCTGACCCGCTTGGAGAAGATTCCCGGACGGCAGCGACCAATTGCGAATCACCATGTCCGAAGCCAAGGAATCTTTCTGGTCTGGTGTTTTCAACTGATCGACAATCTCATTGACATCCTCGGCAGCAAGTCCAGGTGTTGTCGCGACAAGGTTCCTGGCCACAAGCGGCGCGCCATCGGCCAGTGCCAGCGTCCCCGCCTGTCGCGCGTGTTCCGACCGAGACTGCGAAAGTGGATGTTTCGCGAGCCGGGATTGGATTTGCGCCGCCCGTCCCAGGTCACCCTGTGACTGAAACTCTGCCGCGAGCAATTCCAAAGCTCTTCTCCCGGCCCCCGTCATCGCAAACTGTCTCGAGACCTCCATCAACAATGGCACATCCTGATTCTCGACGGCCTCATTGAGCATCTGCTCGGCGGCGGTGCCGTAGAGTCGTTCATAGTCGACCTGATGTTCCGCGAAGATTTTTTCAATGGTCGCGTAAAGTGTGCCTGTGATGCCTGTCTGATTGTAGAGGAAAAAATCGCTGTTCTCGGCGCGGATCTGTTGGAGCGTTTCCATTCCCTGAGCCAGTTCCCCCGAATCGATGGCCGAAAGCCCCCGTTGGAAGTAAAAGAAAGTCTCACCATCGGCCGGAAGTCGCCCGAGATGGCTGCGAAGTTCTGGAGACAGAGAGTCTCCCGAGTCCGCTGGGGGATCGATTTGAAACTGAGCCAGGACCGTTGAACCGAATCCCAAGAGTGCCCCAATGCAAGCGATTAGAATCACCGAACGTCTCACGAGACTTCTCAGCCAATTCATGTCGTCCACTCCATCTTCATCGGACCGTGTGTGTCCATCCCCGTCTGTTTTCCGATTCTCCGTAACCGCCTCTTCAAGAAGACCAATCGGAGCCTACGGGTTTCCCACCCGGAACCCGGGGCAGGGGATCGAATTCCCATGAATCAAGGAATCCCCGGATCCATGAATTGAAAGAATATCCAGATCAGCCCCCAAAAACGATCCCTGCGGACATCAATCACTTGGAAAGGATTCGTCCCTTCGAGGTCGCTCATCCTTGTCAAAGGGATTTTCCCGTCGACCTGCTTTGTGTTTCTGATCGTTTGAAACCCTTCCCTGCCGTCTCTATTCGATATGTGTTTCGTCTCGGGAGCACAAACTTCCTAGAAGTCCTTCTTGAAACCACTCCAGTTGTCGGATATAAGGAAGTGTGGATTTGTGATTCCGAACCGGCATGTTGGGGATCCCGATCACAGCCGATTCGAAACTCAGGGAAAGCATTCTCCCGCCTTTGGAATGCCCACCTCGCTGATGACACCTGAGCTTGCTCACGAATCGTCCCTTGCCCGCCTTTTCATGATCCAGACCTTTCATCCATTTTGGTTCAGCCCGATTTCTTTATGATGCGTTCACTCATTCTTTCGGCTTTCGCCTTCCTGTCGATCGGCTCACTTCTTGGGGCTGCTGAGGTAGGCGATTCGGCACCGGTCAGCTATTACGACGACATTCGGCCGATTTTTCAGGCCCATTGCCAAGGGTGCCATCAGCCCGCCAAGCCGGGCGGTGATTACGTGATGACCTCCTTCGATCGGTTGCTGAAACCCGGCGAGAGCGGCGATCCGGCCATCGTTCCGGGAAATCCTGACGAGAGCTATTTGATCACTCAGATCACCCCGACCGACGGCGAAGCGGAAATGCCAAAGGGCAAACCGCCGCTCACCGACGTCGAAATTGCGACCATTCGCAAATGGATCGCACAGGGCGCCAAAGACGACACCCCCGAAAACGCGCACGAACGGTACGACGCGGACAACCCTCCCATCTATACCCGTCCGCCGGTAATCACGTCTCTCGACTACTCCCCCGACGGATCTCTGCTCGCGATCGCGGGATTTCACGAAGTCTTGATTCGTTCCGCGGATGGGAAGGAACTCGTTGCTCGCTTGATTGGCCTTTCGGAACGAATTGAATCGGTCGCATTCTCCCCCGATGGCAAACGCCTGGCCGTGGCTGGCGGAAACCCCGCCCGGTTTGGCGAACTGCAAGTCTGGAATGTCGAATCGAAGGAGTTGGAACTCTCAATCCCCATCACCTTCGACACGCTCTACGGAGCCAGTTGGTCGCCGGATGGCAAGATGATCGCCGTGGGATGCAGTGACTCGATCGTTCGCGGTTTCGATTCGACCACTGGCAAGCAAGTCTTCTTTAACGGAGCCCATGATGACTGGGCGCTGGACACCGTCTTCAACGTCGATGGGACGCTGCTGGTGTCCGTGGGCCGCGATATGTCCACTCGGCTTTATAATGTTCCCACGCAGCGATTCATCGATAATGTCACGTCCATTACCCCTGGTGCCCTCAAGGGGGGCCTGACCGCACTTGACCGACACCCGAGCCAAGACGTGATTCTCGTGGGCGGGTCGGATGGGGTTCCCCGCATCTATCGCATGGAACGAGTCACGAAACGGGTGATCGGCGACGACGCGAACCTGATTCGCAAGTTCCCAGCAATGAAAGGCCGCATTTTCGGGGTGGCCTACGCTCCCGATGGAAAGTCCATCGCCGCCACCTCCAGTCTCAACGGCCAAGGGCAGGTCTTTACCTACTCCGCCGATGTCGACACGAAACTTCCAGACGACATCAAGGGCATCGTCGAAAAAGTCGTCACAACTCAGAACGCTGAAGAAAAGAAAAAACTGGAAGACTACGTCACGGCTGGCGTCGAAGTGAAATCGCAAACCGCGATCCCAGCGGGTGTTTTCGCCATCGCTTACAGTCCCGATGGCCAGACCGTCGCCGCCGCTGGGTCCGATGGCATCGTCCGTCTGATTAACCCATCCGATGGAACCGTGAAATCGGAGTTCGTCCCGGTCGAAGTGTCCGGTGACATGGACGCGATGATGCGCAATCGCGACGGCCTAATCACCTCTGGATCGCTGGAAGAACTTTCCGGTGAGGAGTCGCTGCCCTCGGGCACATCGGTGGAGACGCTGGAAGTCTCGCCAAATTCCGTGGTCCTGTCCGGACCGTTCAGCTACGGCCAAGTCCTTGTCACCGGCGTGCTGAATACCGGAGACCGCGTCGACATCACTCGCATGGCCTCGCTCACCATCTCAGGAGACGCGGCCCAGGTCAGCAAACTGGGGCGGGTGACACCCGTTCAAGATGGCGCTGCGACGTTGAGTGTGAAGTTTCAAGGCAAGGAGACCACAGTCCCCATTCAGGTCGGCGACCTCGGCCGGCCTCAAGACGTCAGTTTTGTCCGAGACGTGAATCCCGTCCTCAGCCGCTTGGGTTGCAATCAGGGAACCTGCCATGGTGCCAAAGATGGCAAGAACGGCTTCAAACTATCTCTGCGTGGATACGACCCACTCTACGATGTCCGGTCTTTTACCGATGATGTGAAGTCCCGTCGAACCAACGTCGCTTCTCCCGATGATAGCCTGATGTTGCTCAAAGCCAGCGGCGTGGTTCCCCACGTGGGAGGCCAATTGACCAAGCCGGGCGAAAGCTATTACGAGATCATTCGAGCTTGGATCGCCCAGGGGGCCAAACTGAATCTGGATGTTCCTCGCGTGATGTCTATTGCGATTGAGCCAGAGAATCCGGTGGTGCAGCAGCTCGGCTCGCGGCAACAACTGCGTGTCGTCGCAACCTATACTGATGGAACAACGCGCGATGTGACCGGCGAAGCGTTCGCGGAGAGCGGCAACACGGAAATCGCCGAAGTGAATCGAGCGAGCGTCGTGACGTCACTCCGCAGGGGAGAGGCTCCCATCCTAGCTCGTTTTGAAGGTGCTTACGCCGCGACGACCGTGACGGTCATGGGTGACCGTTCCGGCTTTGCTTGGCAGGAACCCGAGACGTGGAACCCGATTGATGAATTCGTCGCTCAGAAATGGGAGCGGATGAAAATTCTCCCGTCTGGCTTGTGTACCGATGAGGAGTTCATTCGTCGTGCCTCTCTTGATTTGACGGGACTCCCGCCGCGTGCGGAGGACGTCGTCGCGTTCGTGAACGATTCTCGACCGACTCGGGAGAAGCGGAATGAACTCATTGATAAGCTGATTGGCTCCGACCCGTTCATTGAATACTGGTCAAACAAATGGGCGGACCTTTTGCAGGTGAACAGCAAGTTTCTGGGAGGAGAAGGGGCCCGAGCCTTCCGGAATTGGATTCGCACGCAGGTTGCGGAGAACCGCCCCTATGACGAATTCTCCCACGACATTTTGACAGCGACCGGGTCGAACAAAGAGAACCCCGCCGCGTCTTACTACAAAATTCTTCGCGACCCCGACGTGATGATGGAGAATACCACCCATCTCTTCCTCGGCGTCCGCTTCAATTGCAACAAATGCCACGACCACCCGT